>JAMBLH010000266.1 GCA_023336875.1 Actinomycetes bacterium | reverse complement strand
CTAGTTACTCCGAATATTCTTGAATCGGTGGGCAGGCGCAAAACACATTGCGATCACCGTGGGCGTTATCGATGCGGCTCACCGGAACCCAGTACTTCCACTGGCGAAGACTGGCGACGGGATAGGCAGCCTTCTCTCTCGAGAAGCCCCGACTCCACTGGTCAACGGTCACGTCCTCTGCTGGATACGGTGAATTGTGAAGCACTGAATCCTCTGCAGACACGCGGCCCGCTGCAACCTCATCGATCTCACTCCTGATCGCAACCATTGCGTCGACGAAACGGTCCAATTCGTATTTCGACTCGGATTCGGTCGGCTCGATCATCAATGTTCCCGCCACAGGAAACGACATCGTCGGCGCATGGAAGCCGTAGTCGATGAGCCGCTTCGCAATGTCCTCGTTGGTGATACCGGTCTCGATCTCAATCTGACGAATGTCGATGATGCACTCGTGAGCAACGTACCCGAGCGGGCCCGTGTAGAGAACGGGATAGAACTCGCCGAGACGCGTGGCGATGTAGTTGGCGCTGAGAACTGCAACCTCGGTGGATCTGCGGAGTCCCTCAGGACCCAACATGGCGATATACATCCACGAGATCGCCAGCACACCAGCGGATCCGAACGGAGCGGAGGAAACCGCACCAACGCCGTCATCTGTTCGGGGCCGATCCGAATCGAGCGGATTACCGGGTAAGTAGGACGCCAGGTGAGCTCTGACGCCTATCGGGCCGACTCCAGGGCCGCCACCGCCATGGGGTATCGCGAACGTCTTGTGAAGGTTCAGATGGCTTACGTCGGAACCGAACATGCCGGGCTCAGCGATGCCAACCATGGCGTTGAGGTTGGCTCCGTCGAGGTACACCTGGCCACCGTTGTCGTGCACGATGTCACAGATCTCAACGATTGCCGACTCGAATACGCCATGCGTGGACGGGTAGGTCACCATGATCGCTGCGAGATTGTCCGCATGTTCGGATGCCTTTGCCTCCAGGTCCGCAACATCGATGTTCCCATCATCGTCGCACTTCACAACAACCACTTTCATGCCAGCCATCACGGCAGAAGCGGGATTCGTGCCGTGAGCAGACTGAGGGATCAGGCAGATATCGCGGTGTCCCTCGCCTCTGGATTCGTGATAGCCGCGAATTGCAAGCAGGCCTGCGAACTCGCCCTGGGCACCAGAGTTCGGTTGCACCGAGACCGCGTCGTAGCCGGTGATCGAAGCAAGCCACCGCTCCAGTTCATCGATGAGATCGAGGTAGCCCTCTGCCTGGTCCAAAGGGACATAGGGATGCATATTCGCGAACTCGGGCCAGGTGATGGGGGTCATCTCCGCCGACGCGTTCAGCTTCATCGTGCACGAACCCAATGGGATCATCGACCGGTCGAGGGCGATGTCCTTGTCCTGGAGCCGTCGGAGATACCTGAGCATCTCGGTCTCGGATCGGTATCTGAGGAACGTTGGATGCTCAAGGAAGGAGCTCGTCCGGCTCGTGCTTGAAGGAATGCCCTGTTCGCTGGCGGCCGATGGCCCGATCCCGAACAGGCCGCAGAGCACATCAATATCTGTATCAGTGGTGGTCTCGTCGATCGAAATACCCACGGTACGTTCACTGACATGGCGAAGGTTCATACCCCGCTCTCTAGCCGTGGAGAGGATCTCGTCAGCGTTGGCCACCTCAACCGTGAGCGTGTCGAACCAGGTGTCGTTGAGAACCTCGACGCCTCCGGCCGCGAGCCGGCCCGCGAGCACATTGGTTCGTTCGTT
>JAMBLH010000265.1 GCA_023336875.1 Actinomycetes bacterium | reverse complement strand
GGCAGCATGCGGCCCGTGAGCTCGATGGTTACCTGGGTTTGAATAGGGACGTCGCGACCTGAGGACCGCATGGCCCGTCTTGCACCGTTGATGCCAGCCTTGACGGACAGGAGATCGAACTGGGTTTCGAGGATGAGAAGATCCGCACCACCGTCGATCAGGCCTGCTGCCTCGATCTCGTACTGATCGCGAAGGTCCGCGTAGGTGATCTGGCCAAGTGTCGGGAACTTGGTCCCTGGACCCATCGAACCGGCAACGTATCTTTCCCCATACTCATCGACTACCCGCCTCGCGATAGATGCGCCAGTTGCAGCCAGCTCATATGCCCGGTCCGCAATGCCGTATTCGCCGAGAGGCGCGCCGAACGCACCGAATGTGTTCGTTTCCACGACGCCGGCGCCCACGTCGAGATAGGCCCTGTGAAGCGACTCGATGACATCCGGACGTGCCACGTTCAGGATCTCATTGCAGCCCTCGAGGTCTGGACCACCGAAGTCGTCGGCGATCAGGTCCTGGGTCTGGAGCCACGTACCCGTTGCACCGTCGAACACGACCACCTGTCGCGTAATGGTGTCGATGTAGTCGTTCATTGCGGCTCCTCTCTTCTCGAAACGCTCACGCGCCTCAAGCGGGTACCCGCTCGCGGTATCTCATCGATCAGGCATTGGCACCGAACAAATCGGTTGCCGCGGCTTCACGGGGCCTGTCCCTCCACCGCTCTTGATGAGCGCTTCGTCCGTTGGAGCATAGCCGTCAACGTCAGTCGTGACGACGCCTTCTTCTGCGGCGCATGTAGCCAAAGAACCAACCGATGATCGCTCCGAGGAGCATCGAGATGACGATCACCACTGACAATGGCACCGTTGCGCTGAAGAACAGGAAATTCACGTCCTGTTGCTTGCTGTTCTGGAAGATGAAGATGAGCGCAGCGACGCCCACGATTACGGCGATGATTGCACCGAACGACATCCCCTTGTCGGTGTACTCCTTGTCACCCTGCTGCATGCCGCCAGAGTCGTCCGCCACGGGCCCTCTCCTACTCGAGTCTTCCTGGCCACGATATCACGGGGCGCGACGACCCGCATCATGCGGTACGCCTCCTTGAAAGGACAATCGTTGCACCGTGCACGACCACGATACGAAGCCTCGCGAGCGAGGTACTCCTCGATCCGGGAGACGATCCAGTGCCCCTGCTCTCTGTTGTGAATCTCGACTCAGTGGAGATCGTGGCAATCGCGACACTTACAGATCGCCTGGGTCGGTTGAGCGATATTCGTATGAGAGAGATCTGTGATGCTATGGCTGTTGCGCTCAACTGCGCGAGTTGAGCGCAACAGCACGCTGGCTTATGTCCGGGTCAGCTGCAACCCTTTGAGTCTCCGCAGTTGAAGCACCGGTAGCACGAGCCGTTCCTGACGGTGATATGACCGCATGTGTCGCACAGGGGAGCATCTCCCATCTTGTCAGCAAGCACAGCCTGAACCGCAGCTGTCTGCACCTCCTGGACTGTGCGCGCCGCTGCAGGCGCGTGGCTGGGCGCTATCGCTGCAACAGCTGGCTGGGCTTCTGGCGCTGAGCCATTGTCAGCGAATCGTGCAGCTCGCATCTGCGCCTCGATGTCCTGTTCCATTGCGGCCTCGGTGAGGTCAAGCTGCAGACCAGCATCGGCCGCTGCGCCCTTGGGAGGTTCAGGAAGGTCGCCCGACCGCTCAGGAGGAACCTGGGCCAGTTCATCCCTGTGGAGATACTCGATGCCGAGTGCCCTGAACACGTAGTCCACGATCGAGTTCGACATCTTGATGTTCGGATGACCCTCGACCATGCCTCGTGGCTCGAACGTCTGGAACGTGAACGTGTCGACATACTCCTCGAGTGGAACACCGTACTGGAGGCCCTTGCTGACCGCTATGGCGAAACAGCCGAGGATGCCACGAAGCGTTGCTCCCTCCTTTGCAAGATCCAGGAAGACCTCACCTAGCGTCCCGTCCTCGTATTCACCGGTTCTCAGGAACACCTTGTGGCCGCCGATCCGTGCCTCGTGGGTGAACCCTGCACGTCGAGCTGGCAGAAGGAAACGGGGTCGGGGCATTGCCTGATATGCCTCTGACGGGGACATGCCTGGCTCGTACATTCCGGAGAACATGTCGACCTCACGCTCGATCGCAGAAGTGATCTCGTCGATCTCCTCGTCCGAAACCCCTTCATCAGAGGTAGATGACAGTGGTTGTGATGCCTTAGAGCCGTCCCTGTACAGCGCCATTGCCTTGAGGCCCAGTTCCCACGACATCTGGTAGGACTCCTCGATGTCTGCGACCGTCGCCTCATTGGGCATGTTGATGGTCTTGCTGATGGCACCAGAGATGAAGGGCTGTGCCGCGGCCATCATCTTGATGTGGCCGATGTGGTGGATGTAGCGCTCGCCGTGCTTGCCGTTCTTGTTGGCTGTGTCGAAGACCTGGAGGTGTTCGTCGAGGAGTCCCGGCGCGCCCTCTATGGCCTGACGTCCGCAGATCACATCGTTTGCCTCGCTGATCTCGCTATCTGAGAACCCGAGGGCAGACAACATGTTGAAGCCTCGACCGTTGTACTCCTCAGCGGTGAAGCCAAGACGTTGCATCGTTTCCTCGCCGAGTGTCCACTGGTTGAATGCAAAGCCGATCTCGAATACGCCTGGAAGCGTTACCTCGATCATGGCGATGTCCTCGCCTGTGAAACCCTTTGAGCTCAACGTCTCCGTGTTGATGAATGGCGCCCCTTCGAGGCTCATCGTGCCAACGACGTAGTCAATGATCTGCTTGACCTGTGTCTCTTCGTACCCAAGATGCACCAGGGCTGGCGCCACCGACTGGTTGGCGATCTTGAAGTAACCACCACCTGCGAGCTTCTTGAATTTCACAAGAGCAAAGTCAGGCTCGACTCCCGTGGTGTCACAATCCATCAGCAACCCGATGGTGCCTGTCGGCGCAAGGACCGTTGCCTGTGCGTTGCGATACCCATGCTCGTTGCCAAGGCCAACCGCGGTGTCCCACGAATCGTGTGCAAACGCCAACATGTCAGGAGGGCACATTTCCTGGTCTATGCCAACAACCACATGGCCGACCGAGTCATACTCCGATTGGTCCGCTCCATAGGCAGCCTTCCTGTGGTTCCTCATCACACGCTGCATCGAGTCCATGTTCTCGCAGTACAGAGGGAAGGGCCCGACGACGGACGCCATCTCTGCAGATGTTGCATAGGCATACCCGGTGAGAATGGATGTGAGGGCACCGGCAATCGCTCTTCCCTCATCCGAGTCATACGCGATGCCCATTCGCATCAGGACGGAACCGAGGTTGGCGTAGCCAAGCCCGAGCGTCCGGTAGTCGTAGGAGCCTCTGGCAATTGCCTCCGAGGGGAAGTGGGCCATTGTCACCGAGATCTCGAGCACCATTGTCCAGAGGCGGATCGCATATCTGTAGCTCTCAAGATCGAATTCGGCCGTGTCGTCGTTGTAGAACTTCCCGAGGTTCAAGGATGCGAGGTTGCACGCCGTGTTGTCGAGGAACATGTATTCGCTGCATGGGTTCGATGCTCTGATCTCGCCACCAGCAGGGGACGTGTGCCATTCGTTGATTGTTGTATGGAATTGCACACCAGGATCAGCCGATGCCCATGCAGCCTCAGCGATCTGGCTCCAGAGTTCACGGGCTCTGACTGTCTTCATCGGCTCACCATCGGTACGGCGGGTGAGGTCCCAATCCTCGTCGGCCATGACAGCGTCGACGAACTCGTTGGTCATCCGCACCGTATTGTTCGAATTCTGTCCCGACACTGTTGCGTATGCATCACCGTTGAAGTCCGAGGAGTAGCCAGCGGCGATGAGGGCTCTTACCTTCTCCTCCTCGACGGCCTTCCAGTTGATGAACGTCTCGATGTCAGGATGGTCGACATCGAGAATCACCATCTTTGCCGCACGGCGAGTGGTTCCGCCTGACTTGATTGCACCTGCTGCGCGATCTCCGACCTTGAGGAATGACATCAGGCCAGACGATTTTCCTCCACCGGACAGCGGTTCTCCTTCTCCTCTCAGATTCGAGAAGTTCGTACCGGTGCCCGAGCCGAACTTGAAGAGGCGAGCCTCCCTCACCCACAGATCCATGATGCCCCCAGCGTTGACGAGGTCGTCATCGACTGACTGGATGAAACAGGCGTGGGGTGACGGTCTGCTGTAGGAATCCGGGGATGCGGTCAGCCGGTCAGACTCCGGATCGACGAACCAGAACCCTTGTTCGGGCCCCTCGATGCCGTACCGGTGGTGGAGGCCGGTGTTGAACCATTGTGGAGAGTTCGGCGCGGCCATCTGGTGGAGCAGCATGTAGGCGATTTCGTCCTCGAAGATCTGCGCGTCGACCGATGATCCGAAGTACTCGTTCTCCTCGCCCCAGTGACGCCACGTGCTCGCGAGTCTGTCTATGACCTGGCGGGCGGAGCGTTCAGGCCCCAAGAGGGGTTCTCCATCCTCGTCGAGGATCATGGTGCCGTCCTCGCTGAACTGGGGGACACCTGCCTTGCGGAAGTACTTGGACACCATGATGTCAGCTGCGACCTGGGACCATGAAGCAGGAATCTCTGCATCGGTCATCTCGAACACGATCGAACCATCCGGATTGGTGATCCGGGAATCGCGCAGTGACCATTCGACGGTGTCATATGGGTCAACGCCCTCGGTCGTGAACCGTCTCTCGATGCTGAGTCTTGTTGTCATACATTTCCTTCTCTTGACCTTGTGCCACCCGTTCGGGCGGAATATCCACAGACTTGTCCACAAATACCACATGTAGTGCGTGTGGCGTCTCCCTACCCACTACATCTTGCGTGGCTGCACGAGTGTAATTACATTCCTGTCATTCGTCAAATACTCTTCGAATCGGATCGAGAATCGGCCGCTTCGGGGGAAGCTGTGACATTTCTAGCGGCTGTGTGTGACACATTGCCACCCCAGCGGGAACCCACTTTTCGCGATGCACCCAACATTTCGCGGTCTCGGCCGTCGTAGGTGGAACACGGACGTTCCACCAGCTCTGGTCCGCGTACCTACCGTCTACCGTCCACCCCTCTACCGTC
>JAMBLH010000264.1 GCA_023336875.1 Actinomycetes bacterium | reverse complement strand
GCCCTCGCCGCGATGAACTCAGCTTGTTCGAGAAGTGAGCGGTCGCTGTCCGTCATGGGGCTCCTGATCATTGCGCAAGAAGCGCTTCTACGAAGTCTTGTGGTACGAAGGGTATGAGATCATGCATCCCTTCGCCAACTCCGATGAACTTGACCGGAATATCGAGGTCTCGTTCGACGGCTATTGCGATTCCGCCGCGCGATGTTCCATCAAGCTTTGTAAGCACAATGCCAGTTACGCCAACGGCGTCGGAGAATTCCTTTGCCTGGGCAATCCCGTTCTGCCCGGTCGTTCCGTCGAGCACCAGCAGAATCTCACCTATGCCTGACGCTTCCCTCTCGAGAACTCGAACGACCTTGCCGAGTTCATCCATCAGATTCTTCTTACTGTGGAGCCTTCCAGCCGTATCGACGATCACCACATTCGCGCCGTCCGCACGAGCAGCCGTGACCGCATCGTGCGCGACGGAGGCCGGGTCTGCTCCCTCGGCGCCCGAGATGACCGGCACACCAACACGACCGCCCCACTCGCGCAATTGCGCATCCGCAGCAGCCCTGAAAGTGTCAGCGGCGCCGAGCACGACGGCCTGATCCTGCTCGACCAGCCCATTCGCGATCTTCGCAATCGAAGTTGTCTTACCGCTACCGTTGACCCCAACGACCAGCACAACAGCAGGCGACCCAACGAGGCGGAGCAAACGATCACGATCGCCGAGTGCCGCCTCCAGTTCATTGATGAGACCTTCTCTGGCCTCCGCTCCGTCTGTGGGTCGAAGCGCCCGTACGCTGCCAACGATCTCTGAGGCGGCCGCGGGACCGACGTCGGCCGTGATCAGAGCATCCTCGAGTTCTTCCCACTGCTCATCCGAGAGCTGAGCGCTTCCAAATACTCCAGAGAGGGATTGCGAGATCGCCGATCTGCTCTTTGACAACCGCTGCCTGAGACTTTCGGCAGATGGTCTTCTGTCCTCAGCTCTCGCCTCTGGCTCGCTGGAGTCCTGCCGTCGGCTGCGAACAAGCACGAAGGCGCCAACCAGCAGAAGAACGACAATTGCAATCGCAAACAGCACTGACGTATCCATTGGGATCAGGCTACAGGCTTCAGGCTCGAGAACGCGAGAGTGGGTTGTTCGCGCTTCGTCGTCTGTCGTCTGTCGTTTGTGGTTCGTCGTTTGTCGTTCGTCGTTCGGTCATCCTCTTCGAGAGTACCTGGGAGGAACCGCCCGGTTCCATCGTCACCCCATAAAGGACATCTGCTGCCTCCATTGTCTGCTGCTGGTGCGTGATTACGACCAGCTGCACGCTCTTGCGCAGGGTGTCGACCAACCTCAGGAACCGATGGAGGTTCGCATCGTCGAGCGCAGCCTCGACCTCGTCGAGAACATAGAACGGGCTCGGCCGTGCTCGGAACACCGCGAACAAGAACGCGAGTGCAGCAAGCGAGCGCTCACCACCCGACAGAAGCGAGAGCCGTCCGACCTTCTTGCCAGCTGGCTGGGCCACGACTTCGATTCCGGTCGTCAGGGGGTCAGATGGATCCGTGAGAACTAGCTTGCCGCTGCCGCCTGGAAAGACGAGAGCGAAATTCTCGGCGTAGAACGAGGAGATCTCCTCGAACGCCTCCATGAACAGCTCCACCATCTTCTCGTCAAGGGCGGTAATCACCTTGCGAAGCTCCTGACGCGACTCCTCGAGGTCGGCGAGCTGGCTCTCGAGTTCATCTGCCTCGGAGGCGATCTCAGCGTATTCCTTTGCGGCGAGCGGATTGATGGGTCCCATGCGTTTGAGGTCTGCTTCGAGACTTGCAAGCCGATGCTTCGGGTTGGTTCCTTCGTCGAGGATCGGCTTTGGCGCCGACTCAGCCTCTTCTGCCGTTGCGTCGGATTCGCGACGCAACGTCTCCAATGATGCTTCATGTCGAACCGCAAGCTCGGCGAGTTCAACGCCCAATGCCGCGAGATCGTCACCGACAGAGCGCGATACCCGCTCCAGTTCTTCTCTGCGCATCTCGGCGTCGGACAGCTCCTTACTTGCAGAACCGAGCTTGCCACGCATCTCGCGCTGACGATCTCGAAGGGTCGCGATGTGTTCGGACACGACTTCGATCGTGCGTTCCGCCCGGCCCTGGATGCCGTCGAGGTGTGCGATCTCAGCAGCCGATCCCGGCAGCAACACAAGCTGAGTTGCCTCCGTCGACACGGTTGAGATGCGCTTCTCCATCATCTTTCGGCGTTCGACGATTGATGCAAGGTCCGCAGCTGCGTCCTCGCGGGACCGTCTCGCTTCGTTCCTGCGTGCAGCAACTGCCTGTCTTCTGGTATTCAGAGCATCCCACGCAGCCTGACGGGCGGCCTCCTCGCCCTCGAATTCAGCAACTCTTTCACGCAGTTGACCAATACGCTCCTGTCGGGCGCTCGAGGCCTCCTCAAGCGCTTCGAGGCGCTGGGTAAGCCTCTCCCTCTCTGACTCGGAGGCAACTTTGGCACGGTCGACCATCGAGAGAGCCTCAGTGAAGCCCGCGAGCCTTGCCTCTGCAGCCTCCAGGCCTTCCAGGGATACTCGTTCCTCATCTGCTGCGGAGTCGAACGATCGACGCGCAGCTGTTGTCTGACTCTCGGAGCGAGCGAGGTCGCGTTCGGTCACCTCGAGCGACACTCTTGCCGCCTCAAGTGCAGCGGGACCCGCGCCGTCAGCCTGGGCAACAGACATGCCGTTACGCGTAATGAGGTCGCCCTCTGGAGTGACGGCGCGAATGCCTGGCACCTCGGTCACAATCTGCCAACCCGTCTTCCACCCCTGCACGAGCACAACATCACCAACAAGGCTCTTAGCGAGTGCAGAATCTGCTCCAGCCCCCAACAGATCGGCAAGCACGTCGACTCCGAATCGGTCAGCAACGGCCTTGACATCAGCGGTAGTGCCCATGGATGCGACAACCATCGATACGCCACCGCTCCCGTTTCTCTTGACGGCATCAACTGCACCCTGAAGTGAGGTGGTATCCGTGGCGACGAGAGCGTCGCTCCAAGAAGCCAGTGCTGCGTCGACCGCTGCGGCTACCTCAGGTGGTGCATCGAGTTTGGCCACAAGAGTTCCCACGATTCCGCTGGACTGCGCTGCCACAGCGAGAGACTCTTCGTCGACGAGACCACCGAGTGCAGCTTCGAACGCCTCGGCACGCGCCTGGGCACCCGCACACTCAAGACGGATCTCGGTGCGCTGACCGTCGGCGTCCTGCCAGACAGCCTCCGCCTTCTCCCTGAGGGTTCTCTTCTGCGAGTAAAGATTAACCAACGACGTCACATCAGAGTCGGTTGTCTTGATCGCACCACTGAGATGATCCCGCTCCTCCATCTCTCCGACGATCCGCTCATCGACAACGTCGATACGAGACGATGTCCCCTCAGATTCCTTCGAGTCTCGTAATTCGGCGGTTTCGAGTGCTCTGAGATCCCCCCTCAGATTGGCGACGACACCCTCCGTTGGAAGCTGGACCTGTTCTGCGAGCGACCGCTCCTCGTCCTCGAGGGCTGCAAGGGCTGTCTCCCTGCGCTCCGCCTCGTCGTTGGCCTTCTGCTCCTCGACGATTGCCTGTTCGATGTCTGACTCGAGTTGTGACTGTTCGAGAGCAAGGTCCTCTCTTCGCTCATCTGTGCCTTCCAACCTCGCCGCTATCGATCGAGATCTCTCCTTGGCAACGATCGCGATCCGCCTGAGACGCTCTCGAGCTGTTTCAAGTCTGGCAGCAGCCGCTGTATCCCTCTCGAGATCCTGTCCAACGGTTCCGGCCCTGGCTCTCAACACACCTAGGGATTCCCTGAGCGCGTCGAGTTCCTCATCCGAAGCTTTGCGTGTTCCCGCCGCTCGATCGCGATCTGTCGTGGCGGATTTCTGACGGACCGCTATCCCCCTGAGTTCCTCACCACCGAGCCACAAACGCAGGGCCTTGGCCTCGTCTCTGACTGAGTCAAACCGTTCAGCCGCATTGGCTTGGCGCTTCAACGGACGCAACGCACGCTTCTTTTCAAGGAGGATGTCGTTGAGGCGCTCCATGTCATGATCCGTCCGCTCGAGACGTCTCGTCGCTCGATCTCTCCGACTTCGATGCTTCGTGACTCCAGCCGCTTCCTCGATCACAGCTCGATGATCCTCAGGACTCGCGTTGAGTACGTCACCCACCTGACCCTGGCTCACGAGAACGTGCTGATGACGTCCAATCCCGCCGTCAGACAGCAGGTCCTGGATGTCGAGCAACCGGCAGGAGGCGCCGTTCATCTCGTATTCGGAGGTTCCGTCCCTGAACAATCGCCTGGTGATCGTGATCTCTGCAAGGTTGAGCGGCATGATCTCATCGTCATTTGCGAACGTCAGCGAAACCTCTGCCCGCGGAAGAGGCGGACGTGTGGCTGTTCCCGCAAACACGACATCTTCCATCTTGTCTGTGCGCAGCGACTTTGTTGCCTGGGTTCCCATTACCCACGCAAGCGCGTCAAGGATGTTCGATTTCCCTGATCCGTTGGGTCCAACGACAACGTTGACGCCGGATGAAAATTCGAGACGGGTCCTGTCGGCGAACGACTTGAACCCCCTGAGTGTCAGATGTTTGAGTTTCACAGTGTTGAAGGATACCAGATTGAATTACACGTGTGTAACAAAGAGG
>JAMBLH010000263.1 GCA_023336875.1 Actinomycetes bacterium | reverse complement strand
GCCTCGCCCTTCTCAATCTCAAAGCTCCTGCGGTCCTCGGCGAGCTTGTACCCGAACGGTACGGGGCTTCCGGGCCACTCCCCTTGCTGAGCCTTGCGATACCGTGCGGACCCCATACGCTCCACGATTGAGTCGCGCTCGAACTCCGCCATGCCTGCGAGCATGGTGCGGAATAGTCGCCCTGAGGTCGTGGCCGTGTCGATGTTCTCCGCCACAATGGCGAGCGAAGCCCCGAGGCTCTCGATGAGGTCGAACGCTGCAAGGTTGTGCGTGGCCTTGCGAGCGAGGCGGTCGAGCTTGACGACCACTACGGCATCGACTTCCCTGGCGCTAGAGGTCGCGAAACAGTCCGCATCGGGCGATATGGTCGCATCGTATCGGACCTCACAGGGGGCGCATATGTGAGGATATGTGGGTAATCCGTCGGGGTTTCGGTGGACGGTGGGTGGCTGTTCTGGGACGGTGGGGTACGCTGTCGACTCTTTCCAGTCGAGGAGTTGGTATGGACAATCATGACTCCACGAGCACGAGGGCCATAGAGCGTGGCTGGCAGGCTCTTGACGGACTTGATGAACAGGAGTCCGCATGACTTCCGACCGATCTCGGCATTGTGGTCCCGCAACAAGGTCGATTTCTGGGCCGCCGTGGCGACGCTCGTCGGCGTTCTCGTCCTCGACGTCCTGGCGGGCCTCATGATCGGCGTCCTTGTATCGCTTGCTGGTCTGATGTCGAGGGCCGTCCGCCCTCGGATAGTTTGGCTTGGTAAGGACTCGAACTCCGGCCTATTCCGCAACCGCAAAGAGGACGGGGTCGATGCCACAGAGGGTATCTCCGTTGTTCATTTCGGCGCGGAGCTGTTCTTTGCCAATGTCGGAACGTTCAGGGACTCGGTTCTCGACGAGGTCGACGAGCGACGTCCGAGAGCTGTCGTGATCGATGCTGAGGCCATAACCGACATCGATACGACGGCTGCTGACGAGGTGGTGAAACTGGTTGACGAGCTAGCCTCGCGTGATGTCACAGTTGTGTTTGCGCGGCTTCAGGATCCTGCCAGAGCGGTGTTGGTTTCCGGAGGACTCGAGATGAACGACCGCGATTTCGGACGCGTCGAACTCGCGGTCGAAGCATTGACCAACCCGTAGCATGCGATGATTCAAGTAGAACGACAACGAGAGGTACGACGATGACCGATAGATTGCAGGGCCGAGACGTTCTTCCGATTCCCGACATGCCACATCGCGGCCTCGTGACGTTTGATGCGAAGGACCCAGACACTGTGTTCCCTCCGATCGAGCAGACGTCACCTCCGGAGAGCGCACCGAATGTCCTCGTGATCATGATCGATGATGTGGGGTTTGGTGCGTCGAGTGCCTTCGGTGGACCAGTAAACACGCCGGCTGCCGAGAAGCTTGCCTCGACTGGTTTGAAATACAACAGGTTCCACACCACGGCTTTGTGTTCGCCGACAAGGGCGGCGTTGCTTACGGGTCGGAACCACCACTCGGTGGGTATGGGTGGCATCACCGAGATAGCAACGTCCGCGCCTGGGAACAACTCGCTTCGGCCCAATACTGCGGCGCCTCTCGCCGAAACGTTGCGTCTGAATGGGTATAGCACTGCTCACTTCGGGAAGTGTCACGAGGTGCCGGTGTGGGAGACAAGTCCTATGGGACCGTTCGATCATTGGCCCGCACATAGTGGGTTCGAGAAGTTTTACGGGTTCATCGCAGGTGAGACGAACCAATGGGTTCCGGAGCTGTACGACGGGATCACCCCGGTTGAGCTACCCCACGACCCCGAGTACCACCTCACCGAAGACCTCGCGGACAGGACGATCAACTGGATCTCTGCGCAGCGGTCGTTGCGGCCTGATGTGCCGTTCTTCTGCTATTTCGCCCCTGGTGCAACGCATGCTCCGCATCAAGTGCCCCAGGTGTGGATCGACAAGTACAAAGGGAAGTTCGATCAGGGGTGGGACAAGCTGCGTGAGGAGACGTTTGAGCGCCAGAAGGCCCTTGGTGTGATCCCTGCGGATGCCCAGCTTACGGAGCGGCCTGATCTGATCCCTTCGTGGGACGAGATGCCAGATGATCTCAAGCCTGTGCTGATTCGGCAGATGGAAACCTATGCCGCATTTCTCGAGCACACCGACCACCAGATAGGGCGGATACTCGAATCGCTCGAAAAGGGTGGCTTGCTCGACAGCACGCTTGTGTATTACATCATTGGCGACAACGGTGCGTCGGCGGAGGGCACCATCAACGGCACGTTCAACGAGATGATCAACTTCAATGGTCAAGCCGATTTGGAGTCTGTAGAATTCCTGACTTCCAAGCTTGACCTGTGGGGTGGCTACGACTCATATGGCCACTATGCGGTTGGCTGGGCCCACGCCATGAGTACGCCCTACCAATGGACCAAGCAGGTTGCCTCTCACTTCGGTGGTACACGCAACGGAACAATCGTACATTGGCCGAACGGTATCGAAAAGAAGGGTGAGACCCGTCAGCAGTTCTCTCATGTGATCGACATCGCCCCGACGATCCTCGAAGCAGCCGGGCTGCCTGAACCAACATTCGTGAATGGTGTGCAGCAGAAGCCGATCGAAGGCACGAGCATGCTGTACTCGTTCAACGATGGAGGAGCCCCGGAACGTCACGAGACGCAGTACTTCGAGATGTTCGGGAATCGGGGTATCTACCACAAGGGTTGGACGGCAGTTACGAAGCACAAGACTCCGTGGGAGCTCGTTGGTGGGGACATGCTTGCACTCGACGACGATGTGTGGGAGCTGTATGACACCAGCGTCGATTGGACACAATCCAATGACCTGTCCCACGAGATGCCCGAGAAGCTCCATGAGTTGCAGCGTCTGTGGCTGATCGAAGCCGTCAAGTACAACGTACTCCCGATTGACGATCGGAGCGGCGAGCGCTTTGACGCTGAAATGGCCGGACGACCCGAGCTGATCAAAGGTGATAGCCAGACGCTGTTCCCCGGCATGATTCGTCTGAGTGAGCACGCCCTGATCAACACGAAGAACAAGTCACACTCCGTGACCGCAGAGATCACCGTCCCGGAGAACGGAGCCAACGGCGTCATCATCGCCCAGGGCGGCAACTTCGGTGGTTGGGGGCTGTACGCAAAGGACGGCAGGCTCAAGTACGTATACAACCTCCTCGGACTCGAGACCTACACGGTTGAGTCTCCCGATGTGCTTCCTTCAGGCGTTGTGCAAGTCCAGATGGACTTTACGTACGACGGCGGAGGCCTCGGTAAGGGCGGCACGGCAGCGCTCTACGTCAATGGCAACAAGGTCGCTGAAGGTCGCCTGGACAACACGCATCCCCTGATCTTCTCCGCCGACTCCACAGCAAGTGTCGGGGAGAAGGGTGGAGCACCGATCTCGGACGACTTCGACCGCTTCACCAACAACGCGTTCAACGGAACCGTGAGCTGGGTCCACATTGCGGTCGGCGACGACAGCCACGACCATTACATCGACGAAGAGGACCGAATCCGGATCGCAATGTCACTCCAATAGGCTGCCCTCCCGATGGTCAGCCGCCCACAACCGCCAATATGGGCAGTGGCCACGACCAGAGACACTCACACTCGGAGTTCCTCGTGGTCTCCTCAGCGAAGGCCTTGGCCGCTACACCCAAGGCTGACGCGCGAAGCTGAGAGCGTCTGAGCGCCGTTCTGAGCGAGCGAGAATCGAGGGGTAGCAACTACCCGACGCGACCCCTACCTCGCGCGGAATTGACCCCGTAGTGTGGCTGTCCGCCCGCCATGACGACCTCGGAAGTTCGCAAGCAACCATGCGCCGGGAGCCATCGGGGAGCCGGGGATATTTGCCGACATCTCGGCAAGTATGAGGGTGAAGCTAGACCGACATCGCCCGCCGTTTCATGGTCGCGGAATGAACACCCCCGGCCCGCTTGGTTTATGTATATGCGCCTATGCCGTATGCGCCCATGGCCGAGACCGCCGATTGTTTAGAGCTTCGAGGCTCGACTGTGCACCGCTTGTGCGAGAGCTTGGTATCGGGAGAGCTTCGAGGTGCTGGCCTCTGCCTATCACTGTGCGAGCGCCCTCTCTCATCACCCTCGCCCATGATGGCCTCGGCCTCTGTATCCCAAGGGGGGTACGGGATGCACTATTGAGCAGTGTCCTAGTTCCCGGTATCTGATTCGCGCCTCTTCGCTTCGACCCCTTCAGCGCGAGCAGCTTCGATCTCGGCCGTGGTGAGCTGTGGCGATGAGAAGCGCGTTCCTGGTTACCGCCGAGGCAAGCCACGGGTACGCGATGGCCGCCACACGGTCACCAAGATTGGAAGTGACGCATGCAGTCTAGAGCTTCCAGTAGTTCGCACAGAGAACGGCCCTCTTCTTCTTCTCCGAAACCGCCTCGCCGTGCGTTTCGTCAGTCATCAACGGACGAATCTTCGGCTACCTCGGCGCTATCAGCGCCATCGGAGAACGTCCACCACGCGAGAATCGCGAGAGCGCCAAGTGCAGCAACGACCGCTCCGATGAGCCACCAGGTGGAACCATCAAGGCTTCGACCGGCTCGTTCGACCGGCTCGCCAGCAACCACGAGGGGGTCGACGCCTATGTCCGTGAGAGTCATTGACTCGGATCTCGTCGCTGTTCCTTGAGAATCGTGCGCATCGAATACCATCAACCAGTTCTCCGCGGTCGGGAAAGTGACGAATCCACCCCAGGTATCGTCGTCGAGGGGCGCCAGTGCAGTGGGGGGAATCTCCTCGAAGGACGAGAACGGTCGGATAAGGACCGCCTCGAATGTCTCGTCCACTTCAATGGTGATCTCAACCGTCAAACCGTTCTGATCATCCACGGCGCTTCCTTCGACAGCACCGAATGGTGACGCAAGGACAACGATGGCAATAACGGCGAGAACGTAGGACACCGGTGACAGGGTAGAACGGAACCGACCCTTGATACGGTTGAAGCCAAAGTGCACCACATCGCTACGCTCGCGTTCTCACCGCAAGGAACACACATGACAGCCAAGCAAACGCTCCTCGACAAGGTCTGGGACGAGCACGTTGTCCATTCGGCTGCGAACGAGCCAGACCTCCTGTACATCGACCTACACCTCGTCCACGAGGTCACGTCACCTCAGGCATTCGAATCACTCGCCCTGAGCGAGCGGCCCGTGCGTCGCCCCGAACTCACCCTCGCCACAATCGACCACGCCGTCCCCACCACCCCCAGGGAGGAGGGAATCGATGATCCAATGTCGGCAAGGCAGATCGCCACGTTGGAGAGAAACGCAGAGGACAACAACATCACCCTCTTTGGTCTGACCGATGTTCGCCAGGGCATCGTCCACGTGATCGGGCCGGAGCAGGGAGTCACCCAACCAGGTATGACGATCGTCTGTGGAGACTCGCACACCGCGACTCATGGAGCGTTCGGTGCGCTCGCCTTCGGTATCGGAACCTCAGAAGTTGAGCATGTGCTCGCCACCCAGACACTCCAACAGGCCAAGCCAAAGTCGATGGCAGTGATGATCAATGGAGAACTCGGAAATGGCGTGACCGCCAAGGACATCATCCTTGCCATCATTGCAAAGATCGGCACCGCTGGTGCAACAGGGCACGTGATCGAATACCGTGGATCTGCTATCGAGAGCCTCTCGATGGAGGGCCGAATGACAGTCTGCAACATGTCGATCGAGGCTGGAGCAAGGGCGGGGATGATCGCTCCCGACGCCACCACCTTCGAGTATCTCCGCGGCCTGCCCATGGCTCCTGCTGAAACAGAATGGGATGAGTCAGTGTCCGCGTGGCAGCAGTTCTATACGGATGACGGAGCTGAATTCGACATCGAGGTCACACTTGACGCCGCTGAATTGGAGCCCTATGTGTCATGGGGTACGAACCCTGGCCAGACACTGCCGATATCTGCGTCGATCCCCGCTCCAGGGGACTTCGACGACCCCATCGATCAGGACACGACCGCAAGGGCACTGGAGTACATGCAACTCGAACCCGGCACGGCCATAACTGACATCGACATCGAACGCGTGTTCATCGGATCCTGCACGAACGGCAGAATCGAGGATCTCCGAGCCGCCGCCTCTGTCCTCAAAGGCAAACATGTGGCGGATTCCGTTACAGGGATCGTCGTTCCCGGCTCCGGCCTTGTAAAGCTTCAAGCCGAAGAGGAGGGCCTTGATGCCGTGTTCCTCGCAGCCGGTCTTGAGTGGCGTGAGCCAGGGTGTTCCATGTGTCTCGCCATGAACCCGGATGTGCTGTTGCCTGGCGAACGCTGCGCATCCACATCGAACCGGAACTTCGAAGGGCGCCAGGGCCGCGGTGGATTGACCCACCTCGTGTCACCTGAGATGGCAGCCGCGGCGGCGATACACGGTCATTTCGTCGACATCAGGGAGATGGGCTGATGGACCCGGTTGGCACGATCTCTGGGAGGGCCGCTCCCCTACCAAGGGCGAATGTGGACACCGACCAGATCATCCCGAAGCAGTTCCTCAAGCGGGTCGAGAGATCTGGCTTCGGCGAATATCTCTTCTATGACTGGGCGGCGGACCACGAGGGAGAGCCAGACCCCGAGTTCGTTCTCAACCAGAGAGCGTATCGCGACGCTGTTGTGCTGGTCGCAGGACCAAACTTCGGCTCAGGTTCATCACGCGAGCACGCCCCCTGGTCGCTCCAGGACTGGGGATTCGACGCGATCATCGCACCGTCATTCGCTGACATCTTCTACACCAATTGCACGAAGATCGGTCTCCTCCCAGTCGTGCTCGCTGAAGATGAGGTCACGTTATTGACCGCCATCGCTACGGATCCGACCAACGTGGTCACGATCGACCTCGAGCATCAGACGGTCGAAGCCCCAGACTTCGTTGCAAGGTTCGAGATCGACGAGTTCACCAAGCACTGCCTGATGAACGGGCTTGACAGCATTGACCTCACACTTGCACATACAGAGGAGATTGCCAGTTTCGAAGGCGAGCGCGCCACCCACAAGCCGGTGGTTTCACTCGACGCGGCTGACCCACCGGATATACGATTCAACGTATGAGCTTGTTCACGCGCCAGGAGCAGGCCCAGGCCATCATCGGCCAGAGGGCAAGACGAATGGCGTCACGAATGCTGGGGCGTCAAGCAACGACAGGTGCTGACTTTGCCGGAGCCCTGACGGTGGAACGTATCGACCTCATCGCCGAGATTCCCGACGCCAATGCACTTCTGTCACTCAGTCGCAACGTCGCCGGGCCGAAGAACGGTCTTTACATACTCGACCGCCCGCATGGCTATACGGTGTACCAGCAGCACAACGGGGAGCCGTACGAGGTCTTTGAGGGCCTTGACTTCGAAGCCGCCAGGGATGCCGCGGTCGACTGCCTTGTCATGCTCAACGGAATCCCATTCAGAATCGATTGACCGACGCGGTGCTTTCTCCATCGG
>JAMBLH010000262.1 GCA_023336875.1 Actinomycetes bacterium | reverse complement strand
CTCTCCCGGATCCTCCGCCTCGGCCGGAGAGTGCCTCAGCCTCTTCCCAAACGTGCTTTCCACGCCGCGTTGCGAGGTGTCGCAAGAAGTGGGATTCCTCTCGAGAAACACACGATCGCCATGCTGAAACACGGCCGGGTGATGGACACATCCGGTATGGAGGACACGCTGGGGTTCAATCCGTTCCTCAGCTGCCGCCAAACGACCATGGTCGCCTACGGTCGTGTCTCGGCGGGATTCGACCGATGAACCGCGATCAGCTCTCTTCGATGAACAAGCCCGAACTCCTCGATCGCGCGAGAGCGATCGATCTTCGCGGACGGTCGAAGATGACCAAGGCCGACCTCATCGAGGCCCTGGTCGAAATCGAGAACGTCGAGGACGCCCCTTCCGAGGACGATGCCGGACCGATGATCCCCATACCCGGTGTCAGCCAGGAAGACCGCGTGGAAGCCCGGGCACGCCGGACCGACCTCTACGAACGCCTGGCCGATCTCGTGGACCAGGACCAGCGATGTCGATGGCGGAGTATCGAGGGTCACGGATGTGGTCTGCCGATCGTTCGGGGCCGGGAAGCGTGTGCTTTGCACTCCGGCAGAGATCGATACGACACTGCGGTGCCCATCACGGGGCATCTCGGGTTCGATACGTGGCCGACGCTCCTGCGGCACCTCCATCTTGCGACCTATGACATCGACGCTATCGGTCTCGACCCCGTTGTACACGAGATGGCGTGGCACATCATGAACGGGATCTACTACGACTACTTCCGGGTCGAAGTCGACGGCATCGAGAACATCCCCATGGACGGCCCAGCAATGATCGTTGCCAACCACGGCGGAGCGGCCCTCCCGTACGATGCGGCGATGCTGGCGCTCTCCGTACTGAACGAGGCGCCCAAGCCCCGTCGGGTCCGCGTGAGTGCAACGGAGATCTTCAACATGCTCCCGTGGGTGTCCCACATGTACCGAAAGGTCGGCGCCGTGTACGCGACCCGTGAGGATGCTCGCCATCTCCTCGAGCGTGGAGCGCTTCTCGGCGTGTTCCCCGAGGGGGAATCCGGTTTCATGAAGCCGGTCTGGCAGGCGTACCACGTACAACGGTTCGGCCGTGGCGGCTTCGTGCAACTTGCCGAACAGACGGGGACGCCGATCGTTCCCGTCGCGATCCTCGGTGCAGAGGAAGTCCATCCGGCCGTCGCCGTGTCGAAGCGCCTGGCCCAACTCGTGCGGTTCATCTTCCCCCAACAGCGGGTCGAAGAGATCGCCGTGTTCCTCAACCCGGTCCCGCTGCCGGTGCGATGGCGCATCCGGTTCCTCCCACCGGTGATGCCGGAGAACCCGGGTGTTGAACCCGACCCGCTGCGCATGCTCGAACGATCCGAGGACATTCGGCGCTCGGTACAAACCAGCCTCGACACACTGCTCGCGGGGAGAGGCACCGCCTTCTCCTAGATCTCTATGGATCTCCCCACCGAGTGCTTGCAGTAGTTAGCACTTTGCGATATACTGCAATCATTGTGAAGAGTCCAACCGTCTCAGATCTCGGCTCATTCATCAAGGAGCAGCGAACCCGCTCTGCGATGTCCGTTCGGAAGCTCGCCGACCAGGCAGGCATCTCGAATCCATACCTGTCGCAGATCGAACGTGGGCTTCGCAAGCCCTCAGCGGAGATTCTCAAGTCGCTCGCCCGAGCACTGGAAATCAGGACCGAATCCCTCTACGAGCGTGCAGGACTCCTCGACAACGTCGATCACTCCGACGTCGCAGATGCCATCGCGTCTGACCCAACGCTCACCAAGACACAGCAACAAGCGCTGACGGAGATCTATCGAAGCTTCGTTGGCAATGGACAGAAGGAGGCGACATGACCACCGTCATGGAAACCCAGAAAGAGAACGCCATCAAGGTGTTCTACGTAGCCGTCGGAGCCCCAGTGGTGACCGGCCGAAAGACCAAGGACTTCGGGACAGAGCTATTCGCCGAGGCCTCGATCGCCGACCTCGGCGGTACCAGCCGCATGGTCATGGACTTCGGAACCCAGTTGTTCATGGAGACCTCGATCGCCGAGTTCGAAGCAGCAGGCCGCGAGTTGGGCGGATCGATTCGCGAGTCGAACATGGTCGGACAGCTCCAGGACGGTGTCGAGCACATCCAGGAGGCGAAGGTCCTCGAGCAGATCCAGGAGAAGGTCGAGATCGATCAGTTCCAGGAGAAGGTCGAGATGCTTCGCGAGCAACTCGAGACCACGCTCCATAACTGGCGCGAGCAGTTCACACCGGGCGTGTCGGCTCCCAAGCCGGTGAAGGTTGAGAAGGCCGACATCAAGAAGACCACGCCCAAGAAGACGACTCCAAAGACAACAGCCAAGAAGACCGCGCCCAAGAAGACCACGCCCAAGAAGACGACTCCAAAGCCAGCAGCCAAGACGACAACTGAGAAGTAGCCCGTAGATCAGTAGATCAGT
>JAMBLH010000261.1 GCA_023336875.1 Actinomycetes bacterium | reverse complement strand
GTCAAGTACAAGCCCATCATGGACGACTACGGCTGGACACCTGAGTGGTTCGCGGGGCGCTACTCGGTGCCGATCCGCATCACGCCAACGAAGTACCGGTACTGGTAGGGAAGTGGCACCGGTGGGCCCTCTTGACTCACGAGTCATCTGTAGCTGGTGCGAAACAAAGCCGGGCGCGACGCTCGAATACCCCTTCGGCCCGGACGCCGCCGTGTTCAAGGTCGCTGGGAAGATGTTCGCGCTCGTGGCGATGGATGGCCCTCCCGATTACGTCACGCTGAAGGCCGATCCCGAGGAAGGAGAGGCGCTACGCACCCAGCACGGCTTCATCCGTGAGGGTTACTACATGAACAAGCGCCACTGGATCACCGTCGATATCGAACCGAAGACGCCTGAGCAACTCGTGGAGGATCTCATCGCAGACTCGTACGACCTGGTCGTGTCCAAGTTGCCCAAGCGCATCCGCATGGACCTCCGTGAAGAGAGCAGTTGAGCGGTACCCACCTTCGCTGTCCGGTCTTGACGCCACAACAACAGTGTCATATGGTACCCATATGGCCCGAATCCAAACGATCGTTCAACTCACTCCGGAGATAGTCAAGGCGCTGGATCAGGAGGCGCTCCGCACAGGAGTCTCCCGATCTGCCCTTGTTCGAGACTCCATCGACGCATACCTCAAGGACGGCCGGGAAGCCCGAATCACAGCCCAACTCGTTCGTGCGTACGAAGAGATCCCACAGGGAGCCGAGGACGAGTGGGGGGACTTTGGGCAGCAGATGCGTGACAACACTCGGCGTACGCTCCAGCGCCTCGACAGCGAAGAGGATGGAGCCGGCCTTACATGGTGAAGAGAGGCGAGATCTGGTGGTACGAACCGCCGGATGCCAAACCCCGACCGCACCTCATCCTCACGAGAGATGCCGTCATTCCCGTATTGAGCGATTTGCTTTCCTTGCCGGCGACACGCACGCGTCGGGGGATTGCGACCGAGGTCGACCTCGACCGGAGCGACGGCATGCCGAAGGAGTGCGTTCTCACAGCGGACAACGTGACCCTGATCACCAGGGTATACATCACGAAACGGGTCACTGTGCTGACGCCGGAACGAATGCACTCTGTCTGTAAGGCGCTTGAGATCGCGACCGGCTGCTGAGGTCGTCATGTCGCCATCCCGAGGGTGGTGGCGTCCCTATCACGTACTTGACATAACATGGATTATGGGCGTTCTATACATTGTCGGGCCCCGGTGCAGTAGCATCCTCTAACCCGTCCGGGGGGACGCACCATGGCCAACGACAACTCAACGACCATCGATCAAGCGGAGACGGATGCGCTCCTGGAGCGTGTGGAGTTTCTCGAGCTCAAGAACCTCGAGTTCGCCGAGAAGGCTGCGCGAGACAAAGTCCTGAAGCCCTACCAGATTGAGCTGCTCAAACTCCAACGCCACCTCGAATCGGAACACCTCCCGATGATCGTCCTCTTCGAAGGGCGAGATGCCTCCGGCAAAGGCGGAACGATCCGTCGGATCACTCGCTACATGAACGAGAAGCGCTACCGGGTCGTAGCCCTCGGCAAGCCAACCGACGCCCAACTCACGCAGTGGTACTTCCAGAGGTACGTCGAGCGGTTCCCGACGGGCGGCGAGATCGTCCTGTTCGATCGTTCGTGGTACAACCGGGCGATCGTCGAACCGGTGTTCGGATTCTGTACCAAGAAGCAACACCGTGACTTCCTCCGGGGCGTCGTCGGCTTCGAGAAGGACGTCGTACGCCAGGGCACCGTCCTCGTCAAGCTCTACTTCAGCGTGGACAAGGACACACAGGCCGATCGCTTCGCTCGCCGAACGAACGATCCATTGCGCCAGTGGAAGCTGAGCGAGATCGACGTGCAGGCGCAGGAGTACTGGAACGAATTCACAGAGATGAAACACCGCATGCTCGAGCGCACGTCTTCAGGAGCCGCCCCGTGGACCATCATCCGCTCCAACAGCAAACCGAGGGCCCGCCTCAACGCCATGAAGGTGATCCTCAACGCCGTTGACTACGCCGGGCGCAACCCCGAGCTCGACTTCGTGACCGACCCGGATGTCGTGGTATCAGGCAGGATCGAACTGGCCCGCATGGATGACGAACGCGACCGATTGGGCAGACCCCGCCACTGACCCTGTCCGAAATCAACAGCCGACTGCCGCGATTGGTGCACTTCGCGACACCTGTGTCCGATCTCCCCCGACACGGTCACCTGTGGTCACACTATTACGCCACAGTGGCGATATTAGACCCTTGCCGGCATGCGCCGAGATGCGTAGTTTCGGTGAGGAATGGAGCAAGGGAGGATTCCATGCCGAGGCCGAATCACGGCCGAGCACTCGGCGATCCCGGGAGTTGGGTGGTCGTCATGGTGATGGATCCAAATGGGGTCTACTTCGGCATGCTGCAGGCGGACGACAGCACTGGAGCCCGACTCCCCTACTCCGTCACTCGGTTCGCACCTCTTACGCCACAGTGACGCATTGACACATGGTGTGCCTGAGACGCCCGCCCAGTTACTCGGCGACACTGCGGTTCGCTATGCTCGGCTGAGTAGCCCAACTGGAGGAGCACATGGCGAAACGCCGTACGACCTGGACCATTCTTGTCTCGTTCCTGCTTGCGTTCGCAATGCTCGCAGCAGCATGCAGCAGCGATAGCGAAGAGACGGGACCCACCGCAGCAGCCGGTTCTTGTGACGTGGCTGACCTCAATCTCGTATCCGCAGGCAAGTTGACCGTTGCCACGGGCGAGCCGGCCTTCCCCCCGTGGGTCGG
>JAMBLH010000260.1 GCA_023336875.1 Actinomycetes bacterium | reverse complement strand
GACAGCCCAGAGTCCGTAGATTCGCCCTGAAGCTTCGACCGAGAACCATCGGTAGGCCTTGGGCTCAGAACGCTCTTCGAAACGCGGTCATATCCGGCTAAAAGATCAGTCCAAGATGCCACTTCGCCTGAGTCTGCCCCCAAGACAGTATGGACCCGGGCGAATCGATGCGACACAGCCCAAGGAGTTACCCGTTGGCATACAGAAGCCAGCGACCGAGAACACGTCGGCACATCATCGCGCCACAAAGGTCAGGTCTTTTCCACCACTGGCCCCAGGATCACAACGTCTGTCTCGCCGGATCTGAGTGCTGCGTAACCGTCCAGGTTCTTGTCCAGGTCGCGCCACCTAGCCCATAGTCGCTCCCGTTCTGACCCCTCCGCTGCCCTCCCTCTGATCGTCCGCCGACCGTCGGCGAGATCGACGGCGGCGTCCGGATGTGCCTGGAGATTGAGCCACCATGCAGGCTCGCCATCAGCCCAGCCGTTCATTGCCATCGTGACCAGGTTCGGGCCATCATCGAAGTAGCCGAGGATCACGCTGCGTTCCTCCCCGGTGCGACGCCCCGTAGTCGTGAGACGCATCATTCCCCAGCGGTCGGTCCTTGCGCGCCTCAGTCCGAATCGGCCTCCGGTACCGCGGTACAATCCGCGGTGCGTTGACCACGCGAGACGAACGAACCATCTCGGCGGCAGTCGTGCCTGTCTACTTACTTTGTCCGTCATCGTTGGCTCCTTCGATGTTCGCTGTCCAGGCGAGATTCTACCGACTCCTGGCTTCGGCTACGGTTGGGACCCAGACAGCGGCTTGGACAGACCATGCAGACATCTGCGGCAGTTATCGGTGCGATATTCATGCTGGTCGTGTTGACGGCGTGCTCGGGAAGCGTGGATGGGCCTGTCGTCGAGGGCAACCGAAGAACCGGAGGCGAGAACGCCGTCATCTTCGGGGAGCTTGTTGTCGAGGGAGAATGCTTGTACCTCTCGTGGCCTGAGAGTGACACTCGGTTCCCCGTCATCTGGCCTTATGGAACGTCATGGGATACCGATCGCTCCGCTGTGGTACTGCGCGGTGGCACTCTGATCCGGAAAGGCGATCAGGTCAGCGGTGGAGGCGGATATCACTCTGACAACCTGAGCAACTTCACAGTGCCCGATGGGGTGGACCTTCTCACGGCATGCGGGGACAACGAGTATCGAGAAGTCGCCGTGTTCAACTCATCGGGCAGCCTCGACGTGCAACGTTAGGGCCGCTGTGCCTTCCGCATGAACGTCCGAACATTCTGAATCTATCGGAGGGAATTCGTTCCGGTGGCCTTCAACGCCTCAATCTGTTGCAAGAGGAACTGGCGGTCGACATCTGAAGCAGCGAGACGCTTGGCGCTCTCGAACGCGTCAATCGCATCGTCTGTGCGTCCGAGGCGGCGCAATGCTGCTCCCCTGGCGGAGTGCATCAGGTGATAGTTCTCGAGACTCGGTGCAATCGCGTCAAGCGCACTGAGCGCGGCATCGGGGTCGGCTGTCTCGCCAACAGCGATCGCCCTGTTAAGCGCAACTACCGGCGTAGGCATGATCGAGAACAGGTGATCGTAGAGCGCAATGATCCGGTGCCAGTCCGTGGCTTCGAACGTATCGGCGTCGCAGTGCACGGCCTGGATCGCGGCCTGGAGTTGGTATGGCCCAGGCTCTCCGCGCCGAACGCATGCGTGCACGATGCCGTGCCCCTCTTCGATCATCTCACGGTTCCACATGGTCCGATCCTGATCCGCAAGGAGCACAACGACTCCATTGACGGTCCGAGCAGGAGCCCGCGAATCGCTGAGCAACATAAGTGCAAGCAGCCCGGCCACTTCGGGCTCGTCGGGCATCAACTCGACCAGAGACCTGCCAAGCCGAATCGCATCGCCTTGCAACGCTGCCCGCTCCGGATCTTTGATCCCGGTGGTGTAGATCAGGTAGACGACTGACAGAACAGAGCGGAGTCGACCCGACAGCGCGGCCTCCGCGGGAATCCGGTAGGGGATCTTCGCCGCCTTGATCTTGTACCTGGCCCTCACGAGCCGTTTTGCCATAGCGGGCTCGCTCACGAGGAAGGAACTTGCCACCTCAGCAACACTCAACCCGCCCAGCAACCGCAGCGTGAGCGCGACCTGGTGATCCGAGCGCAATGCAGGATGGCAACAGGTGAATAGCAGCCGGAGCTGGTCGTCGCTCACGGGATCAACATCTCCCGGGTCCTCGATTTCGTCGCCGTAGAAGCCAGTAGAGACGATCTCCTCGTGGAGCGCTCTGCCTCGAGCCAGACGTCGATAGTCATCGATCGCACGGTTGCGGGCAGTCGTGACGATCCATCCTGCAGGGTTTGGGGGAGTGCCATCACTTGGCCACCGATCACTCGCAACAACGAACGCGTCCTGAACGGCGTCCTCAGCCAACGTGATGTCACCGAGGACCCTGACCAGCGTCGAAACAGCCTGGCCGTACACTTCGCGAAACACACGTTCGACCTCTGTCACGCCTCGATGACCAGCAACAGTACCTGTCACCCCTCAGTCGCCGCGTGAATCGAAGAATGGACGAACCTCGATCGGTGCGTTGATCGCGTCCACGACCTTTCCTGCCCAAGCCAGCGCAGCATCAAGATCATCCGCATTGATGACGTAGAACCCACCGACATGCTCCTTGGACTCGACGTAGGGTCCGTCGGTCATCACGAAATCGCCGTCGACGCTTCGGACCACAGTTGCGGCGTCGGGCCCGTGGAGGCCTCCCGTGAATACGAACGCTCCGCGTTCTCTCATGTCGGCTTCAAGGGCGTTGATGCGCCCCATGAACGCCTCCGCCTCCTCGGGCGTCGACGGTCCGTGGCCTTGGCCGCCGCCGGTATGCATGGATAGAAGATATTGGCTCATGATCGCTCCTCGTGTTGGTGCAGGATGTTCCCACGCTCACCCTACTTACGAATAGGACTCGCAGATGAGGACATCGAACTCAGAAGTTTTTCGAAAGGGACCCACCCGGTAGTGATGCGATGAATTGAGAAGGGAACATATGCCTCTTGTCATAGGTTTGGTCGTGGTACTTGCTGTAGCCGTAGCTATCGTTCTCTTCTCCCGCCGCTCGCACGACGCTGATGACTACTACGCGCTGGGTCCCGAAGGCCCACCAGTCATCCACTCAACGTGTCCCAGCGGCCTCGACTGACTTGAGGCATTGGAGCTGCTCTCAGTAGCAGAGGACTCTGTCAGCCGCGAACGTGAGTTCCACGAGCTCTGCTGGCGTTGAGAACTTCGCGCCTTTCCCTGCAAGATCGTCATATGTCACTCCTCGGCTCCCGGACGAGCTTCGTGAGATGAATATCGGAACGCCGGCAACCACAAGAGCAGGAAACGAGTCGCTCACCGCGCCGGGTGAACCCATATTGGTCTTCTTTGGCTAGCGTCCTGAGTCAGAACTTCGCACAGAATCTCACCGGCCCTCGACGAGATCAGCACGAACTTCTGACCCAGGACACTAGGTGTCGATGAGATCGGGGAGTGTCGGCTTCGAGCGATGCTCGAAGATCAGAGAAGTTTCGATGTGGGCCACCTCGGGAAGTGTTGTGAACCCCGTCACAGCAACCCGCCTCAGATGCTCAGGGTCCTTCACGACCACGTGGCACAAGAAGTCGTTCGCACCTGACAAATGGTAAACTCCTATCGTCTCGGGCATTGCTTCGGCGTGCTTCCAGAACCGTTGGACGTCGTCCTCTGTGTGACGTCTCAGCCTGACGACGACCAACGCCTGGAGCCCGATCCCCATCACCTCCGGCTCGACATCTGCGTGAAAGCCTCTGAAGACGGCCTCATCTCTGAGACGCTGTACGCGTTCAGAGCAGGTCGAGGGCGCAATGCCTGCGGCCGCCGCCAACTCCTTGTTGGAGCGCCGCGCATCCTCCGACAGAAGCTGCACAAGGCGACGATCTGTTCGGTCAAGTTCCCGATTTCGATACGTCATTCGAATTCTCTCCGGATTGCTGGCTATGACACCGATAGGTACCCGATAATTCTATCAGACACCGCAGGACGTTCGAAACCTGATCGCTCTGTACGCCTGACCTGGAGGGAACATGTCCGATCAGTACCGCACCGAGATTGCGGGGCACGAACTCTCGCCTGAGAGCCTCATGATGGGCTACGGCTACAAGCCGGAGTGGTCCGAAGGCGCGCTCAAGAGTCCGATCTTCGAGACATCAACCTTCACCTTTACTTCTGCGGCCGAGGGCAAGCGATTCTTCGAGTTGGCATACGGCCTCGATGACCCCGATGAGGGGGAGTCCATGGGTCTCATCTACTCGAGGATCAACAATCCCGATCTTGAGATTCTCGAACAGCGTCTCACCTTGTGGGACGGTGCAGAACAAGGCCTCGTGTTCGCGTCAGGTATGGCAGCGATAACGACAACGATTCTCACGTTCGTTTCCCCCCGATCCGTCCTTGTGCACACAGCGCCGCTCTACGGAGGAACGGATCACTTCGTGCATCACGTGCTCTCACGCTTTCAGGTCGAGTCGGTTGAGTGGCACGACGGAATGACACCTGATGACGTGGCCGCCGAAGTGGGGGACAGACCATTGGCCGGTGTACTGTTGGAATCACCCGCCAACCCAACCAACTGCCTGTTCTCCATAGCAGCGGCGAGAGAGCTTGCTGATCGATACCGCACACCGGACAACGCCGTTCCTGTGATGGTGGACAACACATTCCTCGGACCACTGTTCCAGCATCCCCTCAAACACGGTGCGGATGTCGTCCTGTATTCGGCTACGAAGTACATTGGTGGCCACTCCGATCTCATCGCGGGCGCCGCGCTCGGCTCAGACACACTCATGGCCCGCGTAGCGGAGACTCGAACAATCCTTGGAACCATGGCGACACCGCACACCGGGTGGCTCATGATGCGAAGCCTCGAAACTCTCGCACTGAGAATGACCCGACAGATGGAGAATGCACAGAAGGTCGCCAGGTACCTCGCGACGCATCCAAAGGTTGACAAGATCGCCTATCTCGGCCTCCTCAAACCACGAGATGACGGCTACGACGTATACACGGCCCAGTGCGAAGGTCCGGGAGCAATGATCTCGATCTGGATAGACGGAGGCGAGTCAGAGGCATTTCGATTCCTCGACTCGCTCCAACTAGCGCACCTCGCGGTGAGCCTCGGATCCACCGAGACACTCGTGCAACATCCGGCATCCATGACCCACGCAGGAGTTGATCCTGGGGACAAGGATCGCTTCGATGTCACCGATGCCCTGATACGGATCTCCATTGGCGTCGAGAACCCCGACGACATCATCGCTGACCTCTCCAACGCCCTCGACAAGATTTAGGAGACTGCTGAATAGTGCATGTCAGCCAGCTCGACCACCATCCATCACCACTCGCTGCGGTCTCGTTTCCGCAATTCCCCACAAGGAGTAGCGAAAATGAGCCCTTTGCGAGTGATGCGTCTGACCGCCGATCTGACCAACGGCGCTAATCAACAGCCTCCTGGAAGGAGCCAACCATGACAAGAAGCTGGGCAGAGCCCTGGAAGATCAAGATGGTCGAACCGATCACGATGACAACGCGCGACCACAGGGAGCGAACGATCGTGGACGCCGGCTACAACACGTTTCTCCTGCGGAGCGAGGACGTCTACATCGACCTTCTCACCGACTCGGGCACCACAGCAATGTCCGATCGGCAGTGGTCGGCCATGCTTCTCGGGGACGAGTCGTATGCGGGCGCAACCTCGTTCTACAAACTCGTTGACGCCGTCCATGATGTGTACGGGTATGAGGAGCTGATCCCGACACACCAGGGGAGGGGAGCGGAGCACATCCTCAGCCAGCTCCTAATCAAGCCAGGCGACGTCGTGCCAGGAAACATGTACTTCACCACAACGCGATACCACCAGGAGGCGGCCGGTGGGCGCTTCGTCGATGTGATCGTTGACGAAGCTCACGATCCCGAGTCGATATTCCCATTCAAGGGGAACATCGACCTCGACAAGCTCAGGGCTGTCGTCGAGGACGTCGGCTCAGATCGTGTCCCGTACGTCTCCTTCGAAACGAACGTGAACATGGCCGGGGGACAGCCAGCGTCCATGGCCAACATCAAAGATGTGCACGCGTACTGCCGTGAGAACGGCATTCCCGTCATGCTCGACGCAACGAGAGCGCTCGAGAATGCGTACTTCATCCAGCAGCGGGAGAAGGGCTACGCTGGCCATTCCATTGCGGAGATCGTGCGCGAGATAGCTGATCACTCCGATGGCGCAACCGTGTCGTCAAAAAAGGACAACCTCGTCAACATCGGTGGGTTTCTCGCGGTACGCGACCCCGACCTTGCAATGAAGGCAAGAGCCATGCTTGTGGCATTCGAGGGTCTCCATACTTACGGCGGCATGGCTGGTCGTGACATGGAAGCCCTCGCAGAAGGTATCCGCGAGATGGTCGCAAATGATGATCACGTCAGAGCCAGGGTTGGTCAGGTTGAGTACCTCGGGCACCAGCTCATCGATGCTGGCGTACCGGTGATCCAGCCGATCGGGGGACACGGCGTCTTCCTCGACGCAGGGCGAATACTTGATCACCTTGATCAGGACGAGTTCCCAGCGCAAGCGCTCGCCGCAGCCATCTACGTCGACTCGGGTGTGCGCGGCATGGAGAGGGGGAACGTGTCAGCTGGTCGAGATCCCGAAACCGGTGAGAACCGGCGTCCAAAGCTCGAACTCGTAAGGCTGACGATTCCCAGAAGGGTCTATACACAGTCGCACATGGATGTTGTTTCCGAATCGGTTGGGGAAGTCTTTGAGAATCGCAGGTCCGTGCAAGGGCTGAAGTTCTCGTACGAGCCCGATTCGCTGCGGTTCTTCCAGGCGCGGTTCAGCGCTGTCTGATCGTTGGCGGCGCTATCGTCCGAGAATCACGACCCGGTAGTTCCGGTATTTTCGATCGAGGGGCGGCGAGAGATGAAACTGACGTCAGCAATGCTCTGCGATGCTGCACAGGTCCAGTCAGGCAAGCTCTTCATTCTCGGTGGGGGTTTCGACACGATCTCGGTGCGGGAGTTCCCCGCCGCGCATGGACCTCTCAGCCTTGCAATGGTCGCCGAAGTTGGTCCGGAGGACCGCCAGAGAGATTTGGAGCTCCAGATATCACTCGTCGACGAGGATGGTCATCCTGTCGGTGTTGAGGCCAAGGGCATGCTTCGAGTCGGCGCTCCACCGAATCTGCCACCGGGGTCCCCAAGCGTTGTCCCGATCGTGAGTCCGTTCAACGGCATCACCTTCCCCGAGGCAAAGGGCTATGCGTTCGTCGTCAGCCTCGAGGGGGACGAACTCGCCCGCGTACGCTTCAGAGTCGTTCAGGTCCAGTAGTGGCCCGACCACCAATGCACGACGCATTCAACGTTCCGAATGTGATCTCATTCATACGTCTTGCCCTGATTCCGCTCTTCCTCTGGCTCGTATTCGGACCACAGGAATACGGGTGGGCCGGCGTCCTGCTCGGAGTTATCGGTGCAACAGATTGGATCGATGGCCACATTGCCCGGCGGTACAACCAGGTCACGGAACTCGGGAAATTTCTCGACCCGCTCGCAGACCGCGTTGCCGTGGTTGTCGCCGTTATTGCAGGGTTAGTCGTCGGCGTGCTGCCCGCATGGTTTGCAATCGCTCTCATCGTACGCGAGCTTGTGATTGGGGCGGGGGCCATTTACGGCTGGTTCAATGGTGTTACGAAGCTCGACGTACGATTCCTAGGTAAGGCAGCGACCCTTGCCTTGTACGTGTCAGTGGCGGCGTTCTACATGGGAGTCGGGTTCTCGGTCGACTGGATCGTGTGGCTGGCATACCTATTCGGCATACCCGGGTTGATCATGTACTACTGGGTGGCCGTCCAATATCTCGGCGACATGCAAAAGGCCATCACTGAATCCAAGTAGGCTTGTGGAGAAATCACCCAGGAGGAACCAGTGCAGTATCCGGAGGAACTCAAGTATTCGGCCAGCCACGAGTGGGCGAGCCTTGGAGACAACAACCACGTGCGCATGGGAATCTCCGACTTCGCGCAGGACGCCCTTGGAGACGTTGTCTACGTCGATGTTCCAGAGATGGGCGCAGTTGTTGTCGCAGGGGAGGCCTGTTCGGAGGTCGAGTCAACGAAGTCGGTGTCCGATGTCCATGCTCCCGTCTCGGGAACCATCGTTGCGGTCAACGAAGCACTCGACACGAAGCCGGAACTCGTGAACACCGATCCCTACGGGGAGGGCTGGTTTGCTGTCATAGAAGCATCTGACCCCTCTGAACTCGAAGCGCTCCTCACCGCCGCGGGCTACGAGGCATCCGTCTCCTAGCAAAGACCGCGACGTTCAACCGGAGCTTGAGGGTTTTCCTGTAGCATGGGTACATGAAAGACTCCGAAAAGGATGTGCCTGAGCACGTCGACATTGAACACGAACCCACCATCTCGTGGGAACCCGGGTCTGGTGAAGATCCGGGCGAGGACTCATCTGGAAAGCTCAGCGGCGCCTTCGCGTGGGCTCTCACCGTCGAAGGCGGGCCCCAGTCCGGGTTGACGTATGTTCTGGGACCGGGCAACACGGTTGCAGGGCGCGGCGCCGAGACAGCGATCTTCCTGCCCGATGTAACGGTATCGCGCGAGCATGTACGGTTCTCCGTGGATTCGTCAGGTCTCTCCATGTCTGACCTGGCTTCAACGAACGGCACATATGTCAACGGTGAGCGACTCACCGCTGGGATGCTCAAGGAGGGCGACCAGCTGATGGTGGGGAAATTTCACCTCAGGATCTCGCGCGGCCATGGCTGAACTACGGGCCGTCGGCCCGCCTCCGCGCCGCACCCACACGATCGGGGAGGTCATCAATCTCCTGCGGCCTGAGTTCCCTGATATCTCGGTGTCAAAAGTCCGGTTCCTCGAGTCGCGCGGCTTGATCCAACCCGGACGCTCATCATCGGGATATCGCGTGTTCACCGACGAGGATGTCCAACGAATCCAGTACGTCATCACGGAACAACGGGACCACTACTTGCCGTTGAAGGTCATCAAATCGAAGCTGTCCGCCTGGGACAAGGGGAAGGAATCTCCGGTTGTCCCTGACAGTGGCCCGCCTCCTGAGGCCTATTTCGCGTCGTCTGGCGTCTCCCTCTCAACGAGAGAGATCCTCCGCTCATCGGGCCTGAGTGAGGAACTTCTCGATGCACTCGAACGAGAGGGCATCATAGATCCTGTCGAACTCCCGGACGGCACGCCGGTATATACAGACAGCGACCTCCAGATTGCACGTGCAGCACATCGGCTGCTCAACAGGGGACTCGAACCTCGACATCTCAGAGGTATCCGTCTCGCAGCCGACAGACAGACAGATCTTCTCGGTCAACTGGTAGCACCTCTGCTGCGGCACCGAAACCCTGACAATCAGCGAAGGTCCTCCGAGATCCTCGCCGATACGTCGGAAGCCTCTGCGATCATTCAAGAAACTCTGGTTCGCAGTAGGCTTCGCAAGCTACTCGAACACTGATGATTACAACTGTTTTCACCTCGCTGGCGCTCTCCGCGTCTCTGCTCGGCACACCGCTGGCTTCTGCCCCGGTTGCCCACTCAGACGTGCCCGACATACCCAAACTCACAGCAGAGCGGTGGATAGCGTATGACGCCACAACGGATGTCGTGCTTGCGTCGTGGAATGCCAACGATCAAGCCCCAATGGCTTCGGTCACGAAGGTGATGACGGCAATACTGGTGGTCGAGAACTCGGCGCTGGGCGATATGGTCACGGTACCTCCGTTTGCCACTCGATCGCGGGGATCCACTGCGGGTCTCGTGGCGGGCGAGCAGTGGTCGGTCGGCGATCTCCTCATCGCCATGCTCGTTCGATCGGGCAATGACGCCGCACTAACCCTCGCATATCACGTAGGTGGCGAGTCCACGACGGCCTTCGTCGAGATGATGAACGCCAAGGCAGCGGAACTAGGTATGACGAATACAAACTTCGCCAACCCGAACGGGCTTGACGCCGAGGATCACTACTCCTCTGCACGAGACCTCCTGACACTGATCATCGCCTCCCAGCAGTACCCCGACATCCAGCGCGTTGCACGCACTCGCAAGGTCTCGATGCCGGCGGACCCCAATGGAAAATCTCGGCTCTTCAAGAATACGAATAAACTCCTCGGCACGTATCCAGGAGTGACAGGACTCAAGACCGGGGATACACCGTGGGCCGACAAGGTATTGCTTGCAACGTCTGAGCGAGCTGGACGGCTGATCTACACCGTCGTGATGCACAGCGATGATCACTTCGGGGACACCAGAGAGCTGCTCGATTGGTCGTACTCGACGTACTCCATGCGCGATCGCTGGCTACGGCCCCTCTTCAGCGAGGATGGCGGAGGAGGCACCGTCGCTACAAGTATCGAACTATCGACCAGCGAGGAGCGGCGACTCAGAGCACTGCCGTCTCTCGATGATGGACGCTGGAGAACTTCTAACCTCGAGGATCTTCCAAAGGCCGAACTGATTGGACGTTGGATCCGAGGAGTTATCCCAGACGTCCTGTCCAACGACTGATGACGGAGCCATTTGTCGAGGTAATCCCTGACAAGACCCTGCAACGTCGGGTCTCTGAAATGGGCGCACAGATATCCGCTGACTACCCACTGGGCGATCTAGTCGTTGTTGGCATACTCAAGGGGTCGTTGTTCTTCTACAAGGATCTTCTGAGCCACATGCCACTCACGTGTGAGGCTGAGTTCCTTGCTCTCACGAGATTCGGTAACGAAGGTCGCGTGTCGGTGGCCATGGACGTGTCGATCCCGCTCTACGGCCGCGATGTGCTGTTGGTACTTGAGATCGTCGACACGGGGCTGACCCTCACAACGATCCAGAGGCTCATGGTTGCCCATGGTGCTCGGAGTGTCAGGACCGCGGCTCTCCTCGACAAAGCTCCTAGGCGCATTGTGGACGTACCGGTCGATTACCGCGGCTTCGAGGTGGGGGATGAGTACCTGCTCGGGTATGGCCTCGACTGGAACGGCTACTACCGCAATATCCGTTCGATCTGGGCAGTGATGGATCTCCCGCGTCTCGCCGAACATCCTCGGTCATTCGACGAAGTTGCGTACCGGTCTGTTCAGGAGGAGGACGGCCTGTTCGCATCGGATGAATGAGGCAGTAATGTGGTGGCATGAGCGAAACGGTGCCAATGGATCTCGTCGGCATACGAATCGAGTTGCCCACGAACTCGCCGATCCTGCTGCTACGCGAGCGAGGCGGAGATCGATACCTCCCGATCTGGATTGGAACCCCAGAGGCCACCGCGATTGCAATGGCTCATGATGGCATCGAGACGAAACGACCTCTCACCCACGACCTCGTGGCATCTTTGATGGAGGTGCTCGGCGCAACAGTCGAAAGCGTTGTCGTGACCGAAGTAAGGGGAGGAACGTTCTACGCCGACATCGCTGTGAAACTCGGTGATGAGACTCACCACATCTCGTCCAGACCGTCAGACGCTGTCGCCATTGCGGTGCGCACTGACGCACCGTTGTTCGCCGACAGGGACCTGCTCGAGGAAGCCGGTGTACACATCCAGGACGAGGAGGATGAGGACGAAATCGAGAAGTTCAGAGAGTTCCTTGACCGAATAGATCCAACGGACTTCGGGGCTGGCTCCTAGTGGTCCGTCGCCATTTCCGCGAAAGACCATTTGCGGTCATTCCCTAGTGGCCCTCCCCAGCAACCTCAAGGCAGGGCTCATATCACTCCTTGTCGTCATCATTGTCGGGTCTCTTGGGTTCGTAGTCATCGGCGACATGTCACTCGGCAATGCTGTGTACGTCACGTTCATAACGATCACAACCCTTGGTTACGAAGAGATCGATGGACCCTACGATGTCACAACCAGGATCTGGGTTGTGCTTGTCCTGATTCTGGGTATGGGGGCTGCAATCTTTACGCTCACGGCGTTCATGGAATACGGTTTCGAAACCCTCATCGGTTCTGACTACCGGAGACGGAGGAAGATGAACAACCAACTGGGCCGGATAGCCGATCACGTGATTATCTGCGGCTATGGTCGCGTCGGGGCATCGGCAGCGGCAGCGTTACACAGAGACGGTGTGCCTCTTGTGATAATCGAACAGGATGCCGAGGCCGTCGAGGCGGCGATGGACGAAGGCTTCATCGTCGTGGAGGGCAACGCCACCCGAGACGAGGTTCTCGTCGAGGCCAGAATCCACGCAGCGCGCTCAGTCATCGCGTCCGTGGCGTCGTCGAGTGACAACCTCGTGATCACGCTTTCTGTCAGGGCACTCGAGCCAGAGATTCCCGTGACCGCCAGAGCCATCGACGAACAAACCGAGCACAAACTACTTCTCGCCGGTGCTGACGCGGTCGTGACTCCCGAACTCGTTGGAGGGGAGAGGATCGCAGCTCTCGCCACACAACCGGGGCTCGCGGAATTCATCGACACCGTCGTCAGAGACTCTGCCACCGAGTTCAGAATCAGGAGATTTGTCGTTGCACACAATTCCCCAACCGTTGGTCGAACGCTCTCGGACCTCGACCTGCGACGCGACTCCGGCGCAATGGTCATCGGCATAGCGCATGGCGGCGAGACGATTCGGATCAATCCGGATCCCCACGCACCGTTCAACGGCGGCGACCACATCTTTGGCATCGGATCAGCGGAGCAACTCCAATCGCTCGAGCATCTCTTCGAGGACGCGTAACCAACTCCGCTTCGGTCATTGACATGACGCCCAACAACTCGTAAGTTTCATAGTCGTAGTTCGAACGTCGAAATTACTAGTGTGTAACCTTCTGGGTGAGGAGACGCGATGACCGATACAAACATGGCAACGACTTCGGGTTTTCGATCGCCCCAGGTATGCAAGGTGGTGGGTATCACCTACAGACAGCTTGATTACTGGGACCGTTCCGGTCTCCTAGGTCCTTCGTTGCAGGTAGCTTCGGGATCAGGCACACAACGCCTCTACACGTTTCAGGATGTTGTCACTTTGCGAGTCATCAAGAGACTCAAGGACGCTGGCACAAGTTTGCACAAGATCCGATCGGCATTCGAGCAACTCGAGGAACAGGTTGGCTCGGGTTGGCGCAATAGCGACATCACTCTGCTGAGTGACGGGACGACCATCTACGCGGCTACGAGTCCTGAGGAGGTCATCGATCTCCTTCAGGGAGGCCAGGGAGTCTTCGGCATCGCCATCCGGCCGGTTCACGACGAGGTAAGGGGTGAGCTTCACAAACTCTTCCCCGATCGTGACATCGAAGCGATCGTAGATGACAAGCTCGAGGGAGCGTCGGGAATCTGACCACGGAGGACCTCTTCGGGCCGTCACCGGCTGAACTCACCGAGTTCGCTCACAATAGCGAGCGCGAGTTTGCCCGTCTCCTCGACTTCTACGGAATCGATTGGAAGTACGAACCTGATGCCTTTGCTCTCGCGTGGGACGAACAAGGAGAACCAACCAGTTTCTTCAGACCCGATTTCTATCTGCCCGAAGATGACGTGTACATCGAGATCACGACAATGAGCCAGAAACTCGTAACGAAGAAGAATCGCAAGGTCAGGCTTCTCAGAGAGCATCACCCGCACATCAAGTGCAAGGTGTTCTATCAACGCGACTATCTCCACCTGTTGGTGAAGTACGG
>JAMBLH010000259.1 GCA_023336875.1 Actinomycetes bacterium | reverse complement strand
CCTTGGGTCGGAATGGCCTTGGGTCGGAATGGCCTTGGGTCGGAATGGCGGAGCGTCGACCACAGCGAGTGGCGATGCAAGGTCGTCGAGGTGGCCGACCCGCATTATTCAGCAGTCTCCTAATTCAGGGCCTTCAGGTAGGCGGCTACGTCGAGAAGATCCTGGTCGTCGAGCGAAGGGTTTCCACCCTTTGGCGGCATGTCCAGGCCAGTGGCGTTGTCAGGGTCCCTCACCGACCGCCCCACCTTGATGGACTCGGCGAGTGCATCAAGGGAGTGATCAGCGACGAAGGCACTGGGGGCAAGGGGTGTGCCGAGTCCGCCCACCCCCTTGAGATCAGCACCGTGGCATGTGCTGCACACTCCCTTGTAGATCTCTATACCGGCGACTGGATCGCCTGCGACCACACCCGGCGGCACGGTCGCTGTGGTACCACCGCCAACGCTGCGGGCCCCCCCGCATGCAGCAAGTACAAGCGTGAGTAGAGCAACGAGGATGATCAACCCGCCCATTCGCATCGTTGTCTCCTCTACCTGGCGTGATCGTGATCTGTCGAGTGGCGTCCCAGCGCACGACCTCAACACCAACGCTCGATACAAATGAGTGAGCTTCTGTTTCATTGCTGAAGGCAAGAATCCAGTGTCCCGTTGGGTGCCCACGGATAGCGTAGTAACAAAGTAAGTATTTCGTACATCGAGTCTGTCGGCATGCATTCAGCAGCTTCCTAGGACTCAATACCGAGAACCTCACCGAGGTTTGCCGCATCCAGTTCCTTCAAAAGAGCATCACGTGCCCTGGTCCATGGTTGATGTAGAGAACACGGTTCCTGGACTGGCTGCATGACGTCTCCATGCATACAGCTGTCTCTGTCGACGATTCCTTCGACGGACTCGATGAGATCGAGGACGCTGTGACTTGAGATGTCCAGGGAGAGTCGGTAGCCGCCCCGGGGTCCCGTCGCTGACCGCACCCAACCTGCGCGCGAGAGTGGGGCCATGACTGTTGCCAGGTAGTGCGTCGAGATGGACAGGGCATCCGCGATCTCGGGTCCATTGGCAAATCCACCGTCCGTGCGCGAGAGCACGCTGAGGGCCCGGAGAGCCAATTCTGACTTCCGGGTGAGCTCAAGTCTCATGTGGCTCGATCGTAAGTTTCATAGTTCCCGACTTTACGACTCTGTAATAGTAACAAATAGGAGCCGCGACCTCGATTTCAGATGCTCGGGGCGCGGCGGATAGCGGTTCCTGAATTCGGAGCCTGTGCCTGGCCGGGAACGACGATCATGTCCGCCAGGTTGCTGTCACCGAGCTCGCCCAGAAGTGCAGTTCGGGCGCGTATCCACGGCTCATGAAGCGCGCAGTGTTGGTTCGCGCTGTGTTGTGGCCCCAGGTGGAGACAGCGTGAGTCATCGAACTCTCCCTCCACGGCCTCGATCAGATCCAGGAGCGATACGTCGGTGAGGTCTGTGTTAATCGTGTACCCACCCCTCGGGCCCGACGTCGACTTGACCCACCCGGCGCGGGTGAGTGGAGCCATGACATGGGGAAGATACTGGGTCGTGATCTCGAGCTCGTCTGCAAGGTCGGCTCCACTCACCTTCGTCTCACCGGAGGCGGCAATCTGCTCAAGTGCTTGATAGGCGAGGTCTGTCTTCTTTGTGAGTTCCAGGCGCATGGCACTCCAAATCCGTTTGCGTTCCTTATTTCCTTATTTGGCAACTCTGTAATTATAGCCTGTATCGGCACGCATGTCAGTCGATGTCTGGCTATGCAGTTCTGGTTCCTGTTGCTGCCGCAATCCCAGCGAGAGTGAGATACGTGATTCCTGCAGTGAGCCTTGTTGCCCGTGCGGCCCCGGGACGCCGTCTGAAGAGCTCTCCCAGATGTCCGCCAATGATCGCGTAGATCGTATCTGAAAGCAGGCCAATGACCACCAGCGTCATGCCAAGGACGAGCGTCTGTAGAGCGGGGTTCGCTGACGCGGGGTCGATGAACTGCGGTAGAAAGGCGAGGAAGAAGATGGCGACCTTTGGATTCAGAAGATTTACCACTACGCCCTGCGTGAATACTCGGCGCAGCGACTGGGGCTGCATCTCGGGCGCGGCGAAGACTTCGTCACGCGCTGTAAGCGTTTGATAGCCAATCCACGCGAGATACCCAACACCGGCCCATTTGAGAATTGAGTAGGCAGAGGACGAGCTCGCCAGAAGGAGGCTCAGCCCAGCCACCGCAGCGAGTACATGGAATGTCGATCCGAGGTTCACGCCTATTGCTGAGGCCAACCCGGCCGCTCTTCCCTGGCTCACGCTGCGGGTGAGTATGTAGATAACGGCTGGCCCAGGCATCACCACAAGAATGACTGACGCGAGTGCAACGATCAGAACTGCGTTGGTGTCGGGCATCGGTCAATACTAATGGTGGCGCTTCCGCCGGAGTAGCGCGAGAATTCAACAAAAGAAGGGAGAAATATGCACTCGCCGCCGGAGAGCCAAGATTGGTTTCTTCCTGCTGTCCTCGTTGCAGTCGCTGGGTCGCTGATACTGATTGCTGGCATCGCCTACGGTGTCCAATCCAACGCCGCTGATACGGACTCTGCCGCAGGGCAGCTCGAGCAGTGGTCATCGTGTCTTCGATCAGAAGGCGCGAACGTCCCGCAGGTTGACACACTTCCCGATGGCGGCTTCCGTATCACTGTTGATGGCTCGCTTGTTGATGAAGGCATCAATTGGGACACGCTGGGTCCGGCTCTTGAAGCTTGTGAAGATGAGGCGCCCGAGGAGATGCGCTCGATGATGGGCATCATCGAAGGATTCTCCGAGTTCCCTCACGTGGAGTTTGAGATGTTCGAGTTCCATGAACTCGACGAGGCCGACGTCGGAGATGAGGTCAGAAATCTCTCAGAGATCTGTGAACGGATCAACCGAGGCGAGATCGATTCTGCAGACGTACCCCGACGCCTCCGCCGCGCATGCCGGCAGGAGAGCGGCTGACGCCTGACATCTGACCGCCGAGAGCTGATCCAGTGGACCGTCGCAGAAATGGATGCCGTGTCTCTCCGGTCCTCGACGCCCCTGGCGGCGTCCTCCGCCTTGACGCAGTCCGGGCTGCGCCTGCGTTGTGCGTCTTTGCCAGGAACGCCGATGCCACGTAGACACCCGGACACCAATTCAGCGACGGGCCACTAGCAATAGATACGGGAACTCCTTACCTTCGGCTGAGAAGAAAAGGGGTTCACAAATCCCGGTGGCTGTGTGATATTGGTGTCCACGCCCGGATAGGTGGATCCGGAGCTTCCAGGCGACTGACCATAGGTGCGCCATTGAGGACGATCGTTTATCTGTTGGAGGAGACGGTATGACGACCAATTCGAAGCCGCGTAAGGCGATCGTCAATCGAGCTGTTCGTGAGCGTGAAGACGCGAAAGAGCGAATGGACCGCGACACTCTCAGCCGTTCGGTGAAGGATCGTGAACGTTCGAAACTCACAGATGACCGTGGGCGGCTCACCACCGATCTCGTAAGCCAGTACCTCACATCCATTGGAGAGTTCGAGCTCCTCACCGCCGAGAACGAAGTCGATTACGCGCAGAAGATCGAAGCTGGCCAGGCTGCGGAGGAGAGACTTGAGACTGAGGATTTCAAGACCAAGAGCGAGCAGATCCTTCTCAAGCGTCAGGTGAGGAGAGGCGCAGAGGCAAAGGACGCTTTTCTTACGGCCAACCTCCGCCTCGTCGTGGCGAACGCCCGCCGGTACGCAAACACATCAGGAATCGACTTCCTCGATCTCATCCAGGAAGGCAATCTCGGCCTGATCAGAGCCGTTGAGAAGTTCGACTGGCGAAAGGGCTTCAAGTTCTCCACTTACGCAACGTGGTGGATTCGGCAGGCAATAACCAGAGCGATCGCAGATAAGTCACGCACCGTACGGATCCCTGTCCATCTCCACGACACGCTTGCTGCTGTCCGAGCGGCGCAGGCGTCTCTCAAGGCTGAGCTTGGTCGCGACCCGAAACCTGAGGAGATCGCTGAGGAGGCTGGCGTCGAGGTGACCAAGGTCGAGCTCGCGCTCGCAGTTGCCGACACGGTCTCGCTCGAACAACCGATCGGTGAGGACGGAGCACAGCTCGGTGATTTCATCGAGGACGAGGATGCCGCCGACCCGGTTCGGGTCACAGAGGAACTGGATGTTGCCAATTCTCTACGCAAATCGATTGAACGATTGCCGATGCGTGAGGGCAGGATTTTGGCCTTGCGCTACGGGTTCTACGACGGTATTCCCCGAACGCTTGAGGAGATCGGTGAGGAGTTCAACCTCACCCGCGAGCGCATTCGTCAGCTCGAGAAGCTGGCCCTGTGTCGTCTCCGTCACCCGAGCTTCGGCATCAGGGAGCAAGACCTCGTCTAGGTTCACCTGATCTTTGGATAGTGAATCTCGATTCCGCACGAACAATCTTTGGTAGCGTATTGGTTGGAGGTAGATCATGCGACTGGCAGCACTTGTTGGTGGTGGAGCGGAGATCGTTGGTCCCGAGGCGACTCTTGCCGATGTGGCTGGCGCCATGGCCGAGCGCGACGTCGGCGCAGTGGCTGTCGTCGACCGCGAAGGGCTCATTGGTATCTGCACCGATAGAGATCTCGCAATGGCTATAGGGGAGGGACGTGGACCCGATGATGAGGTTTCCACATGTATGACGAGAGCTCCTGACGTTGTTGACCCCGAAACCCCTATCGCTGATGCAGCCGCATGGATGCTCGAAACCGGTTACAGACATCTCCCGGTGATGAGCGGTGGCGAACTGCTTGGCATCATCGATGTGAGAGACATCCTGTGGGCAATGGTGAAGGAATAGCCTCCCTGTCTTGCGACCAGCGCCCCTGACTCGACATCGACAACCCGAACGTTGCCTGACACGGCACTCTGTGGCCCGCCTACTCTCTGTCGTCCAACGTTGGTAGGGAGGCTCGATCCGTGAAAGGCTTGATTGCTGTTCTGCTCGCGGTGCTGCTGTCGGCTCTGATCTATCTCGGGAACTTCTCGTGGTGGCTCGACACACATGTGGTCGAATCCAATGCGTTTACTGATGAGACCGTTACTGCTCTCAATCAGGAGAGTGCCAGGGCCGCAATGGGCGAATTGATCGTTGATCGTCTTGTGGGCGAGTTTCCCCTTCTGATCGTCGTCAGAGCGAACCTGGCGAGTCTGTTCTCTGAGCTTCTTGCATCCCCTGCGCTCAAGGAGGTTCTCGTGTTCGTTGCTGGCGAGATCCATGATCGGATTGTCACAGGAAGCGACGAGGCCATAGTTGTGGATCTTGGCGACTACCGCGAGGCGATCGTCGGACCGATAGAGGCGGTGGCGCCGCGTCTGGCTGCACTGGTCCCACAGGAGTGGTTCACCACCGTTGTGGTACTCGAGGACGACTCGCTGCCGGATCTGTCGCGTCAGGCTCGGTGGGCCGGGCCGGTGAAATACCTATCGATAATCGGTGCATTGGCGCTCGCCGTTTTCCTGCTGCGATTCGTGAATCGGCGAGGAATGGGTGTCTCGCTCGTTGGCATGGCCTTCCTATTGGCCGGGTTGGCTACTGCGGTCCTCGTTCCAGGAGGCAAGGCCTTGGCTCTGGCTCGAGCCCAGAGTCCGTCTGTCGAGACGATCATCTCCAACACGTACGATCAGTTCACGGGCTACCTGAAGCTGAGTGCCCTCGTGTTCGCCCTCGTGGGAGCCGGTCTGATCGCGATTGGTGTTGCTCGGTGGGCTGAGGTGAACGGGAAGAACACCACCGGAGCTTGACATCAGGTCGAACAGTCAGGGAGTTCCGCTGTAACGGGCCGCACCGGTGCCCAGACACTCAACCATCGCTAGTTTTGCTGCTATGTCAGCACCGCTTGCACCCAAGAAACCACATGAGAGAGCACTCCACGGGGACTCGACTCAGGACCCATGGTTCTGGCTGAGGGAGAAGTCAGACCCTGACGTCATAGCGCACATCGAAGCAGAGAATCGATACGCGGATGACGTCCTGGCACCCTCAGTTGATCTTCAGAACACGATCTTCCACGAAATAAAGGATCGCACAAAGGAGTCCGATATTGCGGCTCCTGCCCAGAAGGGCGACTACTGGTACGCAACCCGGACAGAAGAGGGCAAAGCCTATGCCGTGAGAGTGCGGATGCGAGGTGGGCCCGATGGTCCGACCGAACTGGTGCTCGACGAGAACAAGGAAGCCGAAGGTGAGGAGTACTTTCGGTTGGGCAATTTCGCCGTAAGTACTGATCAGCGCTTCGTTGCATACTCAACAGACACCAACGGTGCAGAGAGCTACACGACGCGCATCAGAGAGATCCGTAGCCAGCAGAACCTCCCTGACATACTCGAGGAATGCAGGTACGGATTGGCTTGGTCGACCAATGGTTCGTATCTCTTCTACTCGGTTGCAGATGAGGCCCTGAGACCGTTTCAGGTGTGGCGACACCAGATCGGGACGGATCAATCCCTCGACGAGCTTGTTTTCCAGGAGGACGATGAACGCTTCTTCCTCGGATTGGCGAAGACGCGTTCCGGTGCCTTCATCGTGATCACGTCGGATTCTGCAGTGACTGAGTCAGCTTGGGTGATTCCGGCGGATGAACCGACAACTGAACCGGATGCGGTCCTGCCTCGTGTCGAGGGAGTTGAATATTCGCTCGACCACAGAGGCGACGTGTTCTGGGTTGTCATCAACGACACAGGAGAAGATGGAAGGCTCGTGACGGTTCCGGTCGGTGGGGGAGAACTGACCGAGGTCATCGGCCACGTGGCTGGCAGGAAACTGCGTGCGCCGATGTGCTTTGCCGAACATGTCCTTGTGTGGGGCAGGGCTGAAGGACTTCCTGCTGTATCCAGGTACGTCGATGGGTCGCTCCTGCCCATCGAATTCGATGAGGCCGTCTATGAGGTAGTCCCTGACGCGAACCACGAGTTCGCCACATCGAAGGTCAGATACGCCTTTGAGTCGTTCGTCACTCCGAGCAGCATCTACGACCATGATCTCGTGACGGACGAACGCACCCTGCTGAAACAGATGCCCATTCTCGGTGACTTTGACTCAAGCAACTATGTCCAGGACCGTCTGTGGGCAGTCGCGAGAGATGGTGTGCAGATACCGATCAGCCTCGTGCGACACGTCGACGCTCCGGTCGATGGCACAGCCGCACTTCTTCTGTACGCGTACGGGGCCTACGAGATCTCCATGCCCATTCGATTCTCCATCGCGCGGCTCAGTCTGCTTGACAGGGGCGTGAGCTACGCGATTGCACACGTGCGGGGCGGCGGGGAGATGGGTAAGGCATGGTACGAGAACGGCAAGTTTGCCCACAAGATGAACACGTTCACGGACCTTGTCGACTCCGCCAGGTTCCTGACGGCGTCAAAGGTGTGCTCAGGGGGCCGAATAGCCGCTCGGGGCGCCTCGGCAGGTGGTCTCACCATGGGAGCCGCGCTGAACCTTGCACCCTCTGTGTTCGCCGCAATGGTTGCCGAGGTGCCGTTCGTTGATGTTGTCAACACGATGCTCGATCCAGATCTCCCCCTCACGATTGTCGAGTGGGAGGAGTGGGGCAATCCGGCGGTACCAGAGGAGTACGACTGGATCGTTGACTACGCGCCATACGAGAATGTTGATCAGGTCGACTATCCGCCGCTGCTCGTGACAGCCGGCCTCAACGATCCAAGGGTCTCCTACTGGGAGCCAGCAAAGTGGGTGCAGCTTCTGCGTGAGCGGTCATCATCCGATTCGGAGATAGTGCTCAGAACCGAGATGTCGGCCGGGCACTTTGCGCGGTCAGGTCGGTACGACACGTGGAGGGACGAAGCCATCGTCCTGGCCTTCGTCCTCACCCGACTGGGAGCAGCCTGAATCCGTTCAATCGTCGT
>JAMBLH010000258.1 GCA_023336875.1 Actinomycetes bacterium | reverse complement strand
GTTGGGAAGCTTCCCAACATCCATCCGATACGGTGAGTGGTCCGAGGCAACAATGTCGATCTCTCCGGCAACAAGCGCTGCCCACAGTGCCTCGCGGTCCTCCGCTCCGCGAAGTGGCGGACTCGACATGAACGCAGCGGTGGTGGCCAGGTCCCCTTGAAGGAGCGCCTCGTCGAGCCAGAGATAATGTGGGCAGGATTCGACCGTGACCGCAACACCATTCGACCTGGCCGACCTGATCTCGTCGAGGCTTCCGGCCGTTGAAATGTGCACGAGATAGATGGGGACATCCGCGCGGTCGGCGAACCTCAACGCTTCGGCAACGCCCGCACTTTCAGCGAGGCGGCTGTGAGACTCCTGATGGCCCCTCGCGTCCGTCAGCCCAGTGGCGATCGCTCGTGATCGCCCCTCACTGATCGTTACATCGTCTTCTGCATGGACCATGATCGACATTCCGTGGCGTCCCGCAGCCGCCATGACATCGATGACCGCGTCGGGTGCGAGGCGCAGGCGGTCGTAGGTGGTGAAGATCTTGAGCGACACGATTCCCTGATCGACGACCCAGCCGAGATCGGACTCGATCGACCCGCTCCACTCGGTGAGGATCAGATGGAGAGCGACGTCGGCAACGGCCTCTCGACTCACCCGATCGACCATTGCATTCACGACATCCCTTACCTGATCCCCCCGATGCTGGACCGCAAAGGCGCCAACCGTGGTTGTCCCGCCATTGATTGCAGACCACGTGCCCGAGTGAATATCGTCGTCCGTCGGCACGCCCGTTGAAGATATCTGTGCCATGTGGCAGTGCGGGTCGACACCACCGGGCGTGACGAGAGCCCCCATTGCGTCGATCTCGGTGTCGCCAGACGCCGCACATGCGCCGAGCTCCTGCACTATCCCATCTGAAATTGAGATATCGGTAGCGGTGTCAGGATTCGAGCCAACCCGCGCGTTCCGGACAATGAGGTCGACGGACAACTCAGACGCCCACAATCGCACTGATCGGGGTTCCTGTTCTTCGTTCCAATCGGCTGAGGAGATTGGTGAGTTCATCCATGCTGTGGTCCGAGAGTTCGGGTGCTGGGTATCTCGCCGAGGAATGCTTCATTGCACCTCGCCGCCGGAGAATCTCCTTGCGAACCGATATGCCCATGCGGAGCTCATGCCGGTTGACGGGCAGATAGTCGTCGAAGAGGTCGGCCGCACCGTCGATATTTCCTTGAGAAAACAGTTGGATCACGCGAGCCAGAACATCCGGAAAGGCAAACCCTGTCATGGCGCCGTCTGCGCCCCTATCAAGCTCTTGCACCAGGTGGATGCCATTGTTGCCGGTAAGGATCGTGACTCTCCGCAGCCCGGATTCCTCCGAAGACCTGATCGCGCTCAGCTTCTCCAGACCGGGTTCAGATTCCGCCTTGAGCATCTGGACCGAGGAACACGAGTCCACGATCATCCGCCATGCATCGAGCGAGATCTGCACACCGCTGGCCTTGGGGAAATCCTGAACGCAGATAGGGATTCCGGCTCCGATCGCATCCTCTGCCTGTTGGAAATAGCCAGCGACCACGCTGTCGCCGGCAGACCCTCGCAACGGTTGCAGCAATACGCCCGCTGCGCCTGCATCAGCAGCGAAGCACGAGAGTTCAGCGACCCTAGCGAGCGAGTCGTCTGACACTCCAACGATCACCGGAACCCTGCCGTCAAGGGCCTCCAGGGCAAGCACGATCAGGTCTTTGGCAGCACGGTCCGTCATCCGATTGGCTTCGCCCATCACGCCGAGCAAGGCAACTCCAGTGGATCCGCACGCAACATAGAAGTCCATCAGAGTGGCGAGTGATTCCCTATCCACTTCTCCTCCGGGGAGCATCGGTGTCACTGCGACAGCGACCAGCCCTGACCTCGGCATCGTTGGTTCAGTCATTCACGCTTCCTTCGACTTGAGAACAGAGAGAGCCATCGAGGCCGCTGCCTGGCATGGATCCACAACGGGAACCCCAAGTGCGAGCTCGAGACTTGATCGAACGTGGGAGAGACCTGTGCACCCGAGAACCACGACTTCAGCGCCCGCTTCAACCACAGCACGGGCGGTGGCAAGGGCGTCTGCGAACGCTTCGGGACCTTCGAGATCGAGCACGCCTCTTCCGATTGCAAGGTCGGACACGACGCGGCCCGAAACGCCGAGGCGGCGCCAGTACCGCTCGTGTCTTCCAAGCGACGCATCGACGCTCGAGACAATCCCTACATTGCGAGCCTGCGCCATCGCCATCAGAACCGCGCACTCCGCAATCCCAAAACAAGGTGCGTCGACGGTGGAGCGGAGTTCGTCAACGCCAGGGTCAGAGAAGCAGGCGACAACGAAGGCTGAGGCTTGCTGGGACTGTGCCAGTTCGATCATCGGCTCGACGGCATCGAGCACATCCTGGTCGCTCTCGATCGCAGTTGGTCCCCCGATAGATGTCAACACGCGTACTGGCGCATGGGGTACGACCGGTTCGATGGCTGCGGCAATCTGATCGGTGATCCGGACCGTCGAATTCGGGTTGATGACCACGATCGGATCCATGGGACTCCTGAGACGCTAGGTGCGCTGCAACACCGATAGCAGGAGACTAGCAGTACGGACCAG
>JAMBLH010000257.1 GCA_023336875.1 Actinomycetes bacterium | reverse complement strand
GATGATGACGACGACGACGACGACGACTGATCGTCTTTGGTCTGGATAACGCTGCGGTAGTCGGATACGGGCTGAACGTTTTTTCGGACGCTCCGACCGACGCGCCGATGGGCAGGGTTGTGACTGGTCACGGGCCCGCTCGATCCGGCGGTCAGAAGTCGAACGGCACCAGCTCTCCATCGTTCTGGATCAGCAAGACGGGCAGGGCGTCCCACGACTTCTGGTCGCCACCCATCCCCGGCGAATCCAGCGGCATCCCGGGAAGGGCAATCCCGACGGCATTCGGGCGGTCTTCCAGGAGTCGGATGATCGCCCCAGCAGGGACGTGGCCCTCGACCACGTAATCGTCGATCAGCGCTGTGTGGCAGGACGAAACGCTCTCAGGAACACCGTGCTCGGCCTTGAATTCAGCCAACCGCGGGTCTTCCGAGAGATCGATGTTGGCTCCTCGTTCTTGCAGGTACACGACCCACCCTTCGCAGCATCCTCAACCAGGTGCCTGGTGGACGATGAACTCCATGCCCTCAAGGCCGGCATTTGCCGCCTCGATGGCAGCAGTCGTCGTGGTCGTAGCGTTAGTCGCCGTTGTCGCGGAATTGCCTGAGCACGCCGACACTCCCAATAGCCCCAGCAGAGGGACAATGAGCCAGATTCCCTTCTTCACAACGATCAACCATCCCTGACGAGCATGTTCGTCATCGTTTGAGATCACTCCTACAAGTATATCATTAGTCAGCAACTAATCAATCAGGGCGGGGCGTCGATGCAAGGTCCCACATCGTGTCGATCGCCCTCTCGGTGGGCGGCTCCCTCCGGAGGGATGCCGGGTGCTACTCGGCCATGACGTGGGTAACCGGTTGTGAACATATGAAGGAGCCTTGACCGCACACGAGTCCGGATCAAAGCCGACGCTGTCAACGGTCAAGCGCATTGCCGCCCCCGTCGGCACGGAGCCCCACGGCTGGATCAGTCCTCGGTGAACATCACGGGGTCGAGACGTGTCCGGTCGACTTCGACCCTGATCACGTCGGCACGGAAGTAGTGGCCGGCAGGGTCGAAGTTTGTCGCTCGCCGCGCACAGCCGCCGAATCGATGGAGTGGACGACACTCCAATACCGTGATCGTGTGAGGTCCAATATCGAGTTCATATCGGATCTTGTCCCTCGCTCATGAGCTGGCCCATCAGTGGGCCGGAAACGCCGCAACGTGGAGAACTTCTGTATCACGCGCTGAGGCTCGAGATCGGGGAGGACGCCTTCTTCGACACGCTGTGAGAGTTCATCCAACGCAACCTGTACGGAACCGCAGAGATCGAGGACCTCCAAGCCGTTGCTGAAGAGCTGTCAGGCCAGAACCTCGAGGCATTCTTCACAGGTTGGGTCAGCGAAAGCACCGTTCCCGAGCTTCCAGCTGTCGACGGCTGACCCACACTCAATGCGATTCCCCAAGAACACCTGTGGTCCGGGTCTCGTCTCGCTGTTGAGAAGGTGCCGGTAGAGTCGCACGATGGCGGCGTACACCTTCACCTCTGAAATGTGGCTCTGGCAGAGCAACGGCGGTACTGCGTGGACGTTCATCACCTTGCCACACGATGTGTCAGACGAGATCGAGGGCACAGTGCCGGTGAAGGACGGTTTCGGCTCGGTGAAGGTTGATGTCAAGATCGGCGCCACCGAGTGGAGCACATCGCTGTTTCCCTCAACCGAATACGACAGCTACATCCTCCCGGTCAAGAAATTGGTACGGGTGAAGGAGAATCTCGACCACGGGGATCAGGTGAACGTCACCGTGTCACCGGTGTTCGGATCTGACTGACAGTCAGCGTCGATTCGCTGTCACTCGTCGCGCTCGGTGTTGTCTCGGGCCCAATCCGCAACCTCCCACAGCGTTGATGGGTAGTCACCACTTGCGAGGATCAGAACGATGGTCGTGTGGGAGCCGGTCCGAAACGACGATGACTGAGAATCGTGTTGCACTACACGCAAGATACTGAAATCCGCTCGGAGATGAGTGCACGAGAGCAACTCCCTCTGCTCACCTCCGAACGGAAACGGCTCACACCGAGACGGGTACTGGGATGGCGACGTTGTCAGAAGCGGTGTCCACTTCCATTTCCGGGGCAGGGAGGCCAGCTTCGCCTTCAATGTCGATGGTCGGCAGGATCCTGTCGAGCCATCGGGGAATCCACCAGTTTGCATTCCCCATCAGCTTCATCGAAGCGGGCACCAGGATCATTCGCACGACGGTGGCATCGATCAGGATCGCCACTGCGAGACCGAGACCGAACATCTTGATCGTCGGGTCATCTCCGAGGACGAACCCGAGGAACACCGCAATCATGATGAGCGCTGCCGATGTGATCACTCGTGCCGTTGTTGCGATCCCATGGATAACAGATGCGTCGTTGTCGCCTGTTGCCAGATACTCCTCACGGACACGGGACAGCAGGAACACTTCGTAGTCCATTGACAGCCCAAAGAGGATTGCAAACATGAACATGGGGATAAACGACACGATCGGTACCGTCGATTCGAGTCCGATCAGGCCCTTGCCCCATCCCCACTGGAATACCATGACGAGCACGCCGTATGCGGCTCCGATGCTGAGCAGGTTCAACAGTGCTGCCTTCAGCGGTACGAGTACCGAGCGGAACAGCAGCGTGAGCAGGAGAAATGACAGGACGATGACGGCCGCTATGAATAGAGGGAGTCGATTATTGACCTGGGTGGCAATGTCAGCAAAGGTCGCTGCTGCCCCACCGACGTGCGCTTCCGCAGGACTGGTCTCGAGCACGGGTGGGAACACGTCGGCTCTGAGACGTTTGATTGTCTCGAGGGTGGCGTCGTCCTGGGGAGCGGTGTTCGGGAATGCAACCAATGTGGCGACTCCTGCGTCTGTGTTGACGTCCGAAACCACGACCGCTGCAATACCGGTGTCGTCGCCAATGGCCTGGACGAGCGACTCGAGAACGGCATCGTCCTCAGAGACGTCGACGGCAATGACGAGCGGGCCGTTGATGCCTGGGCCGAAGCCCTCAGCAACCAGGTCGTAGGCACGGCGTTCGGTGCGTGATTCAGGCAGCGTGCCTTCATCTGGGAAGCCGAGGCGAAGCGCAAGGACGGGAGCAGCGAGGGCCAGCAGGACGGCGGTCGTGCCGATCGTGTAGGTCCATGCGTGGCTCGTAACGTGCTGTCCCCACCGCTTCCAGCGGGTGCCTACCTGTCCGGTGGTGGTTGCGTGGTGCCGGTGGATGCCAAGGCGGTTGATCCAATGCCCCGAGAGTCCAAGGAACGCAGGCAACAGTGTGATGGATGCAACCACCATGATGAGCACAACGAGTGAGATCGCAATGCCAGCAGCGGTGATGGATGGCACACCAGCAACGGAGAGTCCGAGGATGGCGATCATGACCGTGCCTCCGGCGAAGATCACAGCCTGGCCTGATGTTGCAACCGCGCGGCCTGCAGATTCTTGGATGGTCATGCCACGTGCGAGGAATTCGCGGTGACGGGTGACAAGGAACAGGGCATAGTCAATCCCTACACCGAGGCCGATCATCGCTGCAAGCTGTGGAGCCCAGCTGGGTACGTCGATGAAGTAGGCGATAAGCGACATGGAACTGATGCCGACAGCAAGGCCGAACATGGCCATCCCGATGGGGAGACCCATTGCTATGAGCGATCCGAATGCAACAAGGAGGATGATGACCGCAGCGACGATGCCGATCATCTCTGTGGCGCTGGATTCCGCTTCCTCGAAGGAGAAGAACAGGTCGCCATTGAGTTCCACCTGTACGGCTGCACTGTCAGCGAATTCGCCGCGTAGGTCCTTGAGGTTGTCGAGGTCGACGACGCTGAGGTCATCGACCACCGGGTATTGGACGCGGATGAGCGCGACCTGCCCATCTGGCGACACAGTTCCGCTTGCCAGTGCCGCCTCGGGTCCTTCGGCGAGCGCCCCGGCGGGGTCGGTGGTTCCAATCACGTTGGGCAGACCAGCAACGGATGCCTGGACGATCCTGAGGTCGGCACGGGCAGCTGGGGAGTCGAAGAACGATCGCCCATCACTCGGGGTGACCACCACCTGTGCAGTGAGCCCAGCTGAATCTGACCTTGCGGCCGTCAGCATCTCGGTAGCGAGCTGCGAGTCGACACCTGGTGCTTCAAGGCTGTCTTCGAGTTCCTGACCGAACATGCCTGCTGCGCCGATTACAAGTGCAGATGCGAGGAGCCACACACTGATGACGGTCCAGGGCTTGCGCGCCGAGAACATTCCGAGACGGTGGAGCGATCGTGACAGCGTGGTGCGCTCGGCACGGCTCGAGGTTGTTGATTGATTCATGATGGACCCTTCCTTGGAGAGTGGATGGGTGCCATCGTGTCGCATTGCGGTCCAGGTCACATCAGGCAAAAGGCTTGAAGTTCCCTGGCCGAAGGAGCCATCTTGCAACTGTCCTTTCGGCTGATGCGCCATTGGCACCTGCTCTCTACCATGAGCGCGATGAGAGACTCGATCCGCTCGCTGCTTGCCCAGCCCCGTGTCCCGAACCCGCCGGTGCGGGTGTGGAGGGACTGGGTGCTTGTGGGTGTCCTCGTATCCATTGCGATACTCGAAGCAGTGTTGAGGGATGACGTGGTATGGCAGCCGCTTGCGCTTGCCCTGGCGATCGCGATGATCATCGGTTTGCTGTGGCGCCGGACGCACCCGCTGGCTGTTGTCGCCCTGACGTTCGGGGTGCTCAACATCGTGAACATCGCTGCCTTCGTCTCGGACGCAGGTGATGTCGGGCTCTATGTGTCCGTATTCGTGGCCCTATTGCCTTACTCATTGTTTCGTTGGGGGTCGGGACGCGATGCCGCCATTGGGATGGGGATCATGCTGGTGACGGCCGCAATCGCGAGTGCCGCGTCGATACTCACCGATCCCACACCCAACATAGTTCTTGAGGCTGTCATCGGTAGCTCTCTGTTCCTCATCCTCCCCGCGGCGATCGGGGCACTCGTGCGATATGAGACGAGCGCCAGGGCCAATGAGATCTACAAGGCAAAGCTGCTCGAGCGAGAGCAGTTGGCCCGTGAACTCCACGACACCGTTGCCCACCATGTGTCCGCGATCGTGATCCAGGCCCAGGCGGGGCATACAATCGCTGCATCTCATCCCGAGGCTGCAGCAGACGCACTGCAGGTGATCGAGGAGGAGGCGAGCCGCACCCTTGCCGAGATGCGCCAGATGGTCGGAGCATTGCGCGACGATGACACTGTCGACCTGTCCCCTCAACGCGGCGTTGCGGACATTGAACGGCTTGCAATGAGCGCAGGAGACACCCCCACGATCGCAGTTGATCTGTCGGGTGACTTCGAGAGTCTTACCCCAGCGGTGGACGCTGCGATCTACCGCCTTGCCCAGGAGTCAATCACGAACGCTGTGCGCCATGCCCGCAATGCAACCCGGATCGACGTGGGTGTTGTCGCTGATGCAAAGACGGTGCACCTGACGGTGAACGACAACGGTGACACCTCGGGGAGCACTGGCGCGCCTGGATACGGGATTGTTGGGATGAAGGAGCGAGCGATTCTCCTTGGCGGCTCCTTCGAAGCCGGACCGGGACCCGTTGATGGGTGGAGAGTCGACGCAGTGGTCCCGAGATATGGAGCGACCACGTGAGTATCCGTGTCCTCATTGCAGACGATCAACATCTCGTGCGTGCCGGGTTGTCGACGATCCTCAATGCGCAACCCGACATTGAAGTGGTCGGCCAGGCAGAGAACGGCCGCGAGGCGGTGAGACTTGCGAGGGAGCTCGAACCCGATGTCTGTCT
>JAMBLH010000256.1 GCA_023336875.1 Actinomycetes bacterium | reverse complement strand
CAGGATCATGTTCGTGCATGTCCCGTCCGCCTGGCTCGCCTATCTCGCGTTCGGCGTCACGATGCTCTCCTCGGCGATGTACCTGTGGAAGTCGGACCTCAGGTGGGACAGGGCCGCGCACGCGTCGGCTGAGATCGGGGTCGTGTTCACTGGTCTTGCCATCGCCCTCGGTATGACCTGGGCGAAGCCGACCTGGGGTGTGTGGTGGACATGGGACGCACGGCTCACGTTCACCGCGATCATGTTCTTCGTCTATCTCGGGTACCTCGCGCTGCGTCGCACGACTGATGACCTTGAGGTCCGCGCCAAGCGTGCAGCCGTCCTGGGCATCCTTGCCGCCATCCAGATCCCGCTCGTCCACTTCTCTGTGGTCTGGTGGCGGTCGCTTCATCAAGCACCGACCCTCATCAAGCCCCAGGGTCCTTCCATGGACACGTCGATGATCGTCACACTCTTAGTTGCGGTCGTGAGCTTCACCGCCATGTACGCCTCGATGATGGTGAAACGAATCGAGCTTGCGGCGCTCGAGGACGCCGTGCTCACTCGTGAACAAACAAGCTCGGGCCCAGTGGCGGGCGAAGCTGTTACCACACCCGATCTCTCGAAAGGTTCTTGATGGAATACACAGACCAGTGGGACTGGGTTGCCATGGCGTACGGAATCACGTATTTCACGATGGTCGCGTACGGGACATCTGTCGCGGTGCGCATCACCCGCGCCCGTAGAAAGCTCGGTGAGATAGCATGAAGCGGTACGCCAAGTTCGTGATCCCGGCTGTTCTCATCATTGGCGTACTCGGTGTGGCGATGGTCAATCTGTCCTCATCGCTCGTCTACTACAACACACCTGAAGAGGTGATGGCTCGCGAAGCGGCCGACTCGCGGCTACGGCTCGCCGGTCGGGTCACACCAGGGTCGGTGGTTGAGCAGGACACAACAGTCTTGTTCGCGGTCGAGGACTGTGACACAGCCGTCCTCGTCGTTCACTCGGGCGTTCCTCCCCAGCTGTTCTCGGAAGGCATCGGTGTCGTGCTTGAAGGCACATGGAACGGTGACGTCTTCGCTTCCGACACCATGCTTGTCAAACACGATGAGCAGTACAGGGCAGATGCCGAGGACTACGACGAAGACTTGCACACCTGTTCTGGGTCGTGATTACTTTCGCCGGCTATGTAGCTATCTTCGTCTCACTCGCGGCCTCCGTCGCGATTGTTGTGCAGAGGATCAGATACTCCCGTAGCGGCGATGCCTCGAAGCTGCGGATTCCCCTCGCTCGCCGAAGACTGACAGCATCGATTCCCTGAACCCGACCCGACCGATCAGCGACAGAGAGGTCCCGAAGCGAGATGGGCGGACATTGGAGGCGGCGGTCTCCTCCGGAAGCCGCGATGCCATCCGTTTCGGTCAACTGATGAGTGCGAGCCATGAAAGTCTCCGTGAGGACTACGACGTATCATCTGAGGCCCTCGACCTCATAATCGGTATCGCGTCTGACGATGCTCGATGTCTCGGCGCTCGGATGACCGGTGCCGGGTTCGGCGGTTGTGCAGTGGCACTCCTACGTGGCCCTGCGTTGGGACACTCTATCGACGAGCTCGATCATCGCTACGCGGCGGCGACACACCCGAAATACCCACCGCCTAACATGACGAAATACCGCTGTGAGGATGGACCTCAGGATCGTCCAGAAACACTCCCGACCGAACCACCCGACCACCTGCGAGAAAGTCGAACGGTTCCAACAGACACTCAAAAAGTGGCTCACCGCCCAACCCGAACCAGAAACGCTCGAACAACTCCAGGACCAGCTCGACGCGTTCGTTGATGAATACAACCACCGGCGCCCCAACAGATCACTCAGAAGAACAACACCAACAGCCACATACACGCTGCTCCCCAAAGCCAGCCCAGGCGAATCAGACCTCAAGGGCCACTACCGGATCCGGCACGACATCGTGGCGGACACCGGGACCGTCACTCTGCGTCACGCTGTGGAACTGACAGAGGTTGTTTACATGTGGGTTCTCTGAGATGAGAGGGAGAACCGATGACGGAACGAGATCAACGACGGATAGTGAACCACCGGATGGCGGTGCTGGAGCACGCCGAGGAGGTGACCGGCAACGTCGCCCAGACGTGCCGGTATTTCGGGACTAGCCGCCCCACGTTCTACAAGTGGCGCAACCGGTATGAGGAACAGGGACTCCAGGGGTGAAGACCCCGCAACGCGGTACTGCAACCGACGGGAATAGCCGTTGCCGCTGTGGACCCGCTCTGCGAGCCAAGCGGTAACGGCTCCCACGTTCTGCTCTCCGCTGGCGATCGCAAGCATGAGTGCAGCCGCGTCATCCGTCCTCGCGCTCAGCTGCTGGCCGTTGATCGCGCAGAACATCGTCAACGCGACCCAAGCGAGCCGCCTTTCCCAATCTGGGAGTGGATGATTGCGAGCGATGTGTGCGACAAGGACGGCAACCTTGTCCACGAAGTTCGGATAGAACTCCACATCTCGGAATCCCGCCTAAGGAGCATGCAGCGCCGACTCCAGACGCTCGATGCGCGACACTCGCACAAGATTCCGCGCATCAAGACCGGTGACAGCCTCCGCGATTGCCAGCGCCTCAGCCGTCGAGAGGTATCTCACTGCGCTAGGCGATCCAGGATCTCCTTGTCCCTCTCGGCGAGCGAACGAAGCTGATCCATGGACTCATCGTCACGTTTGACACGATCGATCTCATTCTCGAGCGCCTCGAGTACCAGAGCATTCACGCTGATACCTCGCCCGCGAGCGATAACTTCTGCGGTTTCGGCGAGTTCTTCGGGCATTCGAACTGTTGTGGTCTTCCGTGGCATGCCATCATGCTATCGCGATGGCATCATTCCGGTCAGAGCACAGAACCCAATTTCCGGTATGCATTGCGAATACGCGTCCTGAGTGTCCCGGGAGATATGACCGGCCACCGACCAAACAGGAGGTATCCCTTGCAGCAGGGCTTGTCACCGCACCATAGGTTGTCAGTGAATCCTCGAGTTTCTTGATGTTCCACGCCCCGTGCGCATTATCAGTGTTGGCACTCTGCTGGCTGCTGCTGACTTGTGGGTGTTCCAGGGCGGTTGTAGAAGCGGCTCGTTGGGCGCCGTGACGTTGCCAAGCCCCGGGGGCAGACCGGAGTCCCCATCCCGCCTCTCACGAGTTCGCCTGGTTCCCGGAGTATCTCGCGGTAGATCAGCTCCTGGTGCTGCCGAGCGCTCTCAGCCTTCGGCCGCTGTCAGCGCGAAATCGAAGCCGTAGTACACGAACCCGGATTCCCCCCGGAGTTCGCTGGCGAATTCGGCTGCCCACTTGATGATCATCTCGTTCTGCGTGTATTCACCCTCAAACCGCACATCATCGGGGGAAGCCGGCCAGTACGCAACGACGTGGCCTTGCCCACCGGTGTCATGCGTTGGAGGCGTGTGGATGCCCGGTACCTCCGTGGGTCCAGACGGGTCAAAGCCTTTGCACTCCAGCGCAAGCGTGCCGTCTCCCTGGTCATTCCAGCTGAAGACTGGGTTGAGATAGTCCCAGGTCCCGCTGACGGTGCCGTCCTCCCACAAGGTCACTTCCATTTTCTGACCTTCTACCCTGCAACTCCCAGTGGCAAAGCTGTACGACAGCGTGAGTGCTCCTTCACCGACATAAGTCCTCGGGAGGGCAATCTGGAAATCCCCTTCGAGGGCGACGGTCGTGTCGAAGGTCTCTCCGGATGCCACTTCGATCTGTGCTGCGGTGTCAGTGAAGCCTTCGGCGGTGACGGTGATGGTGTGTTCACCTACGGGTACCTCCCCAAAGGCGAACAGCCCGTCCCCGTCGGTCATGGTGTCTGGACCGTCCGGCACGATCCTCACGACCGCCCCCGAGATCCCGTCACCGGTATCGACGTCGAACACGACCCCGGTGACCGCACCGGGAGCAGCGGGCAGAGCCGCGTCGGCCGTTATCGTGGTGCTTGTAGAGGAATCGGCGCGGAACAGCTTGTCGACGAACTCGGCACACTCTGCGGGCAGCGGTCTGTCGGCAGGGTCAACGACCACCTTCCTCTCTATGGCCATCACAGTGCAGTTTTGCTTCCGGGTCGGAATCAGCTGGATCGACATATCACCGAACACGACGAATTGAACCACCTGTTCGAGGCTGTACCCGGCGGTCATCAGAGTGAGCAGCGTTGCGATCATCGCCCGGCCTGCCTCCCGACTCAACTCTTGCCGCTTACGCTCTGCAGCCAGATCGAGGCCGAGGAACATCGATGCTGTATCGTCGAGAATGCCTCGCATGAAATCCTCCGCAGTCACGGGTCCCGCCCCGGCAACAATGACGCGTCCAGCGGCGATGATTAGCGCCGCGTGCGCCGACGGCCCCGAACGATCGATGAGTCCAACCGTGGCGCCTGCAGGCTCAACGCCCGCGATCACGCCGTTCACGTTGAGCGTCCCGTCACCCATAGCCGTTGCGACCTGATCCGGTGCATAACCATTGTCGAACGAGTACAAGACCGCCCGAAAGGCCGGCTCGGGTCCAAGGCTCTCGACATAACTGTCGATCGCCGACGCCGTTACCGGGTCTACGACCGTCGACAAATCGACCGGCGTTAAGACGCCGGCAACCGGGTCAGGCATCGTCTCCCCGCCCGAATCGCTACATCCAGCAGCAACCACCACGACCACCGTGGCAACGGCAACCAAGCGTCTCATACACGCCTCCTCGGCACTGACGCCGCAGCGAAACCTTGTGATCGACGTATCCGACCCGCAACACGACCAGGATCCCGACACACGACGCATTCCTCAGCTCCACCCTACTCATCTCGGCTCCCGGGGGTGGGACTTGAACCCAGGACAAACGGATTAACAGTCCGTTCCACCGCGACGCTCTGACCTGGGGTTATGCCCGAACATGCATACGCACCAAGGGTTTCGAGT
>JAMBLH010000255.1 GCA_023336875.1 Actinomycetes bacterium | reverse complement strand
GCGGGCGGATCTCAGCCATCCGGCAGTGCATGTGTGCCCACGATCCTGTTCGGGGTGGACGCCTTATGGGGCGCTGCTCCAATACTCAATTTCGTCTTTGGACTGATTGACGCAGGCCGGGTCGGTGCAGCGGATGATGTTGACGTGGGCGGTCTTGAAGCCTTGCGGGTAGGTCCCGTAGACGATGATTGGTAGCCCATTGAGGTCGACTGTGATCCTCGGCGGGTAGTACACGAATGTTCCGTCGCCTTCGCGCATGAGTACCGACCGGGTGCCCGACGTGCATGCAGCGTCATCACATTTGGCGAACATGAGGCTGTTCACTTCGCTCTCTGTTCCAGCGTCGGTTGTGCGCCGGTAGACGACGACGGGTAGCCCATCGGTTCCGACTGCCGTTCCGTATCGCAGCCAGACCGCATCGGCATCGCCGTCGAGGGGGTCTATCTGTATTGATCGGGCCTGCGCAGGGTCGTCCCAGAGCAGCATCGTCACCCCTAACACTTCGCCTCCGATTGCCAACGCAACCTGCCCGTTCTGTTCTGCCGCATGGGGGAACCACCACCCCTCGTCGTTGTCGTTGTCAACCTCGGCGACAAGCACCGGTTCGGCGTCAGAACAGACCTGATCGACGCACACATATGCCGCCACCGTCCCTGCACCTCCTGCTGGGTCGCCACCTGCAGGAAGGCCGAACACCACAGTGGGCACCCCATCGGGGTCAAGTAACAAGCTCTTTGCTTGGAAGGCCCGAGGCACGCTGATCGTTGTCTTAGAGAGTTCCTCCTCACACAGTGTGTCGGCACAGGTGCGAATCAACAGGAATGTTTCGAAATCACGTGGATCTTCATCTTCATCCACGATGACGGTTGTGGCGAGCACCATCGTCCCATCGGGAGTGAACGCAACGGCAGGCCCACGCTCACCGTTGAAGTGCGTCTCTCTCCACCGATTACAGACAAGATCGTCGCAAGCGGTGAGCCACACGAAAGGGTCCCCGAAAACCTCAATACCATTCTCGTCGACCAGCAGAGACACGCCTGACTCGACCACGAGCGGAAGACCCGACGGACCGACCTCGATGTCGTGTTGACCCAAGAGCATCCAATCTTGCGGGATTTCGATAGATGAACCTTCGACCTCCGTACAGTCAGGGTCGACGCAACGGTGCACTTCAACTGTCTTGTCGGTCACACCCAGGAACATCACGATCGGCAGCCCGTCGGGACCTACCGCTACATCAAAGAGCGGGTCCGTTTGGGTGGTTGTCTCGGCCACAACCACCGGCTCGTCCCATACCGACAACGCATCTGCACCGATCGTCTCGGACGTGGTGTTGCCCGTGCCGTCACACGCAGCGAGCGCGAGAAGAACCAGAACTACAACACCGAACATGCGCCAACCTATCGTCACATCAAATCTGGCCTGCTCAGTACCCATCAACGACACTTCATCTTTCAAGTGAACGCCTACCATCCTGCATCTTCGAAGATTCCTTGGAGAAGGTCGAGGGTGCCAAAGCCGGGGTGGTACGCCGCTACTGTGCCGTCGGTCTCGACGAGGACCAGCAGCGGTATGCCGTCGCCCCATTGGTCGCCATATAGAGCTTCTGATGGGCCATCAGGATCGACTGTCGGCAGGATGATCTGGCGCTCTGCAAGCACAGCGCTGGCATCTTCGCGACGGTCGTCTATCAGCACTGTCACAAACATGACTTCCGTCCGGTCGTCGGCGACAGTAGCGAGTTCGTCGAGGGCTTCGAGGCACGGTTCGCACCAAGATCCCCAGAAAAGGAGCGCAACTCTACTGCCCTCAAGATCGGCGAGCGTGAACTCGCCACCCGACAAGAACTCGCCCGCAAGTTCCGGAACCTCCGTGCCTTCGAGCAGTCCTTCCGTTGCCATGGAATCGTCCACACCGCGGAGGTCTTCAACGGTGGCACCTGGGGGTGCTGAGAGGCTGAAGGTGTCTGGCGAAAACGGAGGCTCATACGCCACCGACAGCACCTCATACTCGGTGGCCTGGATGGCGCTTGAGATGAGGATCAGGTTGCCCGGGATGTCATTGCCGACGATGCGCAGCATCAGGCCGGTTTCAGCATCCACCCACAGCTCGTAGCTGTCGCTTCCGTTGGTGCATCCGATATGCACGGTTTCACGGCCCGCAACAGGCGAGGCTTCGAGGAACTCGTGTTCGCCGAACGTGCAGATGTCTTCCCACGTCTCCCACATCAGCGGTTCTAGGGGGTTGTAGAAGGCTTCCCGGTCGACCAGGAAGAAGGTGCCGTCGGCTGCGTCGTAATTGGCCGCCTCTCCGTGGTTCAATACGGTGAAGCTGCCAGCAGCCTCATGCGGCGGTCCCGGTTCACCGTTCAGCCCGGGGAAGAAGAGCGGGACGCTTCGGTTCACGTCGACGCGTAGCAGGTCCGGTCCTCCATAGGCGACGGTCATGAGCGCTTCAAGGTCCTCCGGCACACCGTCAGGGCCGGTGACGACACCGGGATCGAGTTGGTAGCGCACCTCGAGCTGGAAGGGTGGAAGCTCCGACACCGGGAACTCGAGGGGTAAGACGAGTTCCGGACCATCGGCTGGCTCCACCGTTGCTCCGCCTCCAAAGAGCCAAGCCGTGCCGCCCACAAGAACCAAAACGACAACTGCCGCCACCCCCGCGACGAACACCGGTCGAGGTCTGAAGCTTCTCTCGGTCGGCAGGAGTGGCACCATTAGCGGTTCCCGAACGTCCGCTTCTTCGATTTCTGGCGTCGCGTCGTAGACGGCCTGCCAGTAGTCCTTCAACTGGGATTGGACATCAGTTCTCATCATCGACCTCCAAACGGTCACGCAGGCTGGCCATTGCTCGCTCCGCGTGCTTGTGAACAGCACCCCGCGAGATACCCAGCAGCGCCGCAACTTGTGCGTAGGACCAATCTGCGGCGTACACCATCACCACAACGGTCCGCTGACGCTCAGACAAGGTCGCCAGTGCGTCGGGAAGGGCAGGCTCGATCCAGGGCATCTCGACCGATACCGGTGGATACTGTGGCCGGAAGCGCCATCGGCTGTTTCGCCGCTTACCCCAGTTGCGGCCGACTCGGAAGAGGTATCCCCCAGGGTTGTCCATCGCCCCGACCCGTTCCCAGTGTTCCCATCCATACGCCAACGCTTCGGAGGTGGCCTCGCTACCTGTCTCGGAACCGAGCGCCGCCATGAGAGCATGCTTCAACCCCGGACCGGTCTCTCTCACAAATACTGAGAAGGAATCCGTCACGGTGTTGTGCTCGGTCATATGTCCCCTGTCGGGTTCTCACCAAGTAAAGACCATTTCGGGACCAGATGTAGACACGCCGTAGAAACTAATCGGTTCATCGCGGCGACAGAGACCCGAGTCGCCAAGCCAACCAGCAACGCCTGGCACTCGCTGACGGCTCGGGCAGCTTCCTAGCCGAGGCCACCCCCAGTCTGCTCTCGATCCTGCTCGCCCAATGTGAACGCCAGGAATAGAACCTTCGCATAGACCGACACTGAGGGCGGAAAGCGGCGGAGAGTCACGCGGGAAACCACCGGTGCCCCGCCCATATCCGGCTGGGTGTGTTGTTATGCGACGATTTGGATGGTGTTGCACACCCTGGTCCAACGGTGGGATCGCCCGGGTCGGGCTGCT
>JAMBLH010000254.1 GCA_023336875.1 Actinomycetes bacterium | reverse complement strand
TACCAGCGGGAGGCGATCGATGCAGCGTCGACGAACTAGTGGGCTGAGCAATGCCATTGTCCAGATCAGCCGTCGGGCGACACGTATTGCTCAGCGCATTACTGGACCCCTGGCCCTTCTCGCGGTGGGCATAGTCCTTATGTCAGCCTGCACCGACGCGGCAACGCCGGCAGAGGACGGTCCCATCGTCACGGTCTTCGGCGGATACCGCGGAGTCGAAGCGGAGCGTTTCGCCGCCTCGCTCACACCGTTTGAGCAGCAGACCGGGATCACAGTGCGCTACATCGGTACCGGTTCATTCGCCAAGGCGATCGAGGCCCGTGTTGCTGACGCCGACTATCCTGATGTCGCGATATTCCCGCAGCCAGGACTCATCAGGCAGTATGCACAGCAGGGCCTCCTCATACCCCTCGACGATGACACCCAAGCAACTGTCGAGAGGTCCCAGGAGACGGCTGTCAGCGCCGTTGGAGATGTCCTTTACAGCGTGTGGTTCAGAGCATCGATCAAGAGTCTGGTGTGGTACGAACCGCAGGTGTTTGCCGAGCGCGGCTACCAGGTGCCCACGACCTGGGATGGGATGATGGACCTCACAAACCGGATGCAGACCGAAGGATTCTCACCGTGGTGTCTCTCGATTGAGAGTTTTGGGGCGACCGGATGGGTTGGTACCGACTGGATCGAGGACATCGTGCTCCGACAGAGCGGACCCGACATCTATGACCAGTGGATTGACAACGAGGTGAGCTTCGAGGACGAATCGATCATTGCCGCGTTTGAGACCTTCGGTGGCATCGTCCACACCCCGGGTCGTGTATTCGGAGGAACATTTCGGATACTCAACGCGCCCTGGACAAAGGCTCAGGATCCGATGTTTGAGGACCCGCCACGATGCCTCCTCAACCGGCAGGGATCCGTCCAGCAGGCGAACCTCCCCAGTTCGGTCGCGATCGGGACGGAGACCGACGTATTCGTGCTGCCGGCGATGGATGAAGCCCAACCCCCAATTCTCGTAGCGGGAGAGTTTGCCGCCGCCTTCTCCGATCGCCCTGAAGTCCACGCCCTGCTGGAGTATCTTGCAACACCCGAAGCCGGTGTCGGGTGGGCAGAGGCTGGCGGTTTCGTTTCGCCGCACCATTCCTTCGACAGCAGGCTCTATGGTGACGACCTGGATCGTCGCATGGGAGAAATCCTTCGCGGTGCCGACGTTGTTCGATTCGATGCATCGGATCTGATGCTGCCGAGCGTTGGCACCGGTACATTCTGGACTGGGATGAAGACGTACGTCCGCACCGGCGATGCGCGCGGAGCAGCTGCCCAGATCCAGGCCGGATATCCCACGATCGAATTGTATGAAGCCGAGTAGCTCAGCGCCAGAGTCCAGAATGCAGAGAGGGCGCCCATTGGGCGCCCTCTCCTTTTCGTTGGGTTGAAATCAGCCTGGCTTGACGGCGTCCTTGAATCCCTTACCAGCCTTGAATGCTGGAACCCTCGTCGCACTGACGTGGATTGGTTCGCCGGTCTGTGGGTTCCGTGCTGTCCGAGCCGCGCGATTGCGTGCCTCAAACGTGCCGAAGCCTGTGATCTGGACCTTGCCGACCGCAACGACCGCATCGACGATTACGTCAAGCGTCTCGTTGATCATTTTCTCAGCCAAAGCCTTCGACTCGCCTGTATTGCGAGCCACAGCCTCGATCAGTTCGCCCTTGTTCATTGAGAAACCTCCTCTGTCCACGACGTTCGTGGATCGAATAACACGAGTGTAACTATACCCAGAACCCGTTACACCACCAACAATAGGGATTTCTTGACGCCGATACCAACGCAAACCGGCCGCCTGAGTCGTCGAGCCGAGAGTGGGACTCTCGTTCTCTATGGCGGTGAGTTCGTCCCCTTGCGGCTCGTTAGTAGTCGATCTCTTTGAGATCCGTCACCTTTTCGGCCACGGCAACCGCTGCCTCAGCGAGTGCCGTCTGCTCAGAATCGGTGAGGCCGATTTCAGCGATCTCGTTGACTCCGGCCCTTCCGAGTTTGGCTATCACACCGAGGTAGACACCGTCGATCCCGTACTGGCCCTCCATCCATGCGCACACAGGCATCTCGGCGTTGCTGTCCTCGATGATCGCTCTCACCATCGATGCGGCAGCGGCAGACGGTGCGTAGTAGGCCGAACCGGTCTTGAGGTACGCAACGATCTCGGCGCCTCCCTTGCGTGTCCGGTCGACGAGCTCGTCGATCGTGTCGGCATCGAGCGCCTCGGTGAGCGGCGTGTCCCCGACTGCGCAGAGCGAGGGCACCGGCACCATGGTCTCTCCATGGGAGCCAAGCGTGACTGCCGTTACCGAAAGGATGTCCACGTCTGCTGCCTCTGAGATGAAGTGAGCGAAACGGGCGCTGTCGAGCATTCCGGCCTGGCCAAGGACACGATTCTTCGGGAAACCTGAAACCTCTGCGGCAAGCGTCGTCATCTGATCAAGTGGGTTCGTCACAACCACAATCACGGCGTTTGGCGAGTACTTGACGATCTCTTCGGTCACCGTCCTGACGATCCCTGCATTCACCCCGAGCAGGTCCATACGGCTCATTCCCGGCTTTCGAGGGAGTCCAGCAGTGATCACGACAACGTCCGAGTCGGCCGTATCCGCGTAGTCATTCGTGCCGACGACCTTCGTCCGGTAGCCAAGGACAGGACGGGACTGGTTCATGTCAAGCGCAAGGCCCTGCGGAAGACCGTCGACAATGTCGGTCATCACGACCTCATCGACAATGTCCCACTCAGCAATTCGCTGCACAGTGGTCGACCCATACTTGCCTGCGCCTACAACGGTTACCTTGCTCATGAGAACTCCTTTGTGTCTGTCCAAGGATACTCACTGGCAGGCGAGGGGAATCCTCAAGGAGTCGAGTTCACAGTCCTCAGTTGACAGTTCACAGTTTCAGAAGCGGAGAAGAGCCCATCACTGTGAACTTCCGCCAACTGTGAACTTCCGCCAACTGTGAACTTCTCCCTACATCCGGTCACATACGGCCTGGGCAAAGGCCGAGGTTGACACCTCGGTTGCGTCGTCCATGAGGCGGGCGAAGTCGTAGGTGACGATCTTGTCGTCGATGGC
>JAMBLH010000253.1 GCA_023336875.1 Actinomycetes bacterium | reverse complement strand
TTTCGGAGTACACCCCCTCGCGAAAGGGCTTCGGTCACTTCAGTTCCTGTTCCCAATCCCACGTCTCGAGGCTCTCCTTGATGCGGTTGAGGAAGAGCACCGCGGTCGACCCGTCGAACACTCTGTGGTCCCAACTCAGTCCGAGATATCCGATGTGGTGGATTGCGATCCCGTCGGAGCCGTCAGGCATCTCGACGACGACAGGGCGTTTCGTGATCGTGTCCGTCGACAGGATCGCGGCGTTTGGCGGCGGGATGATTGGAGCGGACATGAACGAGCCGAACGGTCCTGGGTTCGTAATCGAGAATGTGAACCCGTGAAGGTCGTCTGGCATGAGTTTGTTGGCGCGAGCGGCAAGAGCTGTTGCGCTGACGGACCGTCCAATCGCCCTAAGTGTCATCGAGTCCGCAGCGGGTATGTTCGCGACGATCAGGCCTTGCTGGTCGAGGTCGATAGCGAGTCCCAAGTTCACCTGCCTGTGGAACGTGTGGGTGCCTGCATCCAGATCGAGCTCTGAGTTCACGACGGGAAACGCAGCAATGGCTTCCATGGTCGCCCGTGCAATGAACGGCAGATACGTTAGCGAGAAGCCCTCTGCCTCCTTGAAGGCGTCCTTGTGCGCGGTCCGCACCCTTACGACCTTCTCGTAGTCCACCTCGACGGAGGTCCACACGTGTGCAGCCGACTTCTTGGCAATGATCATGTTCTCAGCAATGAGCGCTCTCAGGCGCGGGATCTCTCGCACTTCCCCCGCAACAGGAGTCGCCACAGGCGCTGCAACTCGGTCTGTTGCCGTGCCGGGCTCGAAAGGAACGCCGGGCGTTCCCGCTCGCACGCCCCCCTGACTCGCACGCTCGTCAGTCCCCCCTGAAGGGGGGACAGTGGCTATGAATCCCTCGATGTCCTTGCGCGTGATCCTTCCGCCGTCACCGCTTCCTGGAACCATTGCGAGGTCGACGTTGTGCTCGGCGGCCAGATTTCTTACGACGGGCGAGATGACCCCGCGGCGCTCGCGATCCACGGGCACCGGCTGCGGATCAGGCTGGCTCGCAAGGAACGCGGAGCGTTCCCGCTCGCTCGTCCCCCCTGCATCATCGCCCTGCTCCTCTGCCGTCCCCCCTGAGGCTGGGACCGTGTCTGCCTCATCGGCTTCCGACAGAATCGCAATGGGTGTGCCAACGTCGATTGTCGTGCCGGCTGCGACGAGGATCTCACTCAGGACGCCATTGGCTGGTGAAGGGATCTCCGTGTCGACCTTGTCGGTTGAGATCTCAACGAGGATGTCGTCCTCGGCCACGAAGTCGCCGATCTCCTTGACCCAGGCGAGAATCGTTCCCTCTGTGACGGTCTCTCCGAGCTGAGGCATTGAAATCGTGACGGACATTCGGTATCTCCTTAGTGCAGGCCGCGTCCGGCCGCTGACATGAGCGTCTCGCCAATTGCTTCTGAAACGGTTGGGTGTGCGTGGATGAACGCGGCAGCTTCAGACGGTAGGGCCTCCCATCCAACGGCGTACATGAGTTCGTGGATCATCTCGCCGGCACCAGGGCCGACGACGGTTGCGCCGAGTATCGGACCATCGGTCTCGGACACGATCTTTACGATGCCATCAATCTGGCCCATAATGATCGCCCTGCCAACACCTCGCATGCCATGTTCGGTCGC
>JAMBLH010000252.1 GCA_023336875.1 Actinomycetes bacterium | reverse complement strand
TTGATGCCTCGGTCCCGAACGGGTGGTTCGTCGTAACTCTCAAACGTTGACTCTGGACCCTGATCGGACAACACGAAGGTTGATGATGATTCCATAACGATCTCATCGCCGCTCCTGGCTACCGAGGTGAATGTCACGAAGTACGAGTCCGCCCTTTGGCGGACCCTGGTGACCGTGCCCTCGACGATGAGAACGGAACCAACGGCGATCGGTGCAAGGTACGTGAACGACTGATCAAGGTGCAGCAGCGTCCTCGTATACGGCGCGATCTTCGGGTCATGCAGAAACTCATCTGCCACGGCAAACAGCAGCACCGAGCCGAACCCAGGAGGTGCTTCGTCGGACCACCGGACCTGATCATCGCCACTCGTATCCACGTAGAGTTCAACCCTGTCGGCCGTCACCGCAATCTCGACAGGACCTATGGCCTGTCCTTCGAGGTCCGCGGGCGTGTTCCGTTGTTCAGACATCGATGAGAGGGTAGACGACAGACGCGAGACAGCCATCGACGGAGGTCGGGCCGCGACTCTCGCCTTCGATCTCGCGATGCCCCAGCGCCAAAAAGCTGATTGAGGTGACCAACGAGTAACCGACGACAGAGTCCACTGTCACGTGGTTCTGGAGCCGCTCAGGCAAAGAATGGAGGGAGGATCGCGTCGAAGCCTGTCAGGAACAGGAGCCCGATTCCGATGCTCATCGCGGCGGTAACCACGCCGATGCCGATCTGGACCGACTGACGTGACGACGCCACTGCGAATCCGTACACCGAAGCAATTGTGATTGCTGAGTTGGCGGTCACGAGGCCAGCAACGAAAATGGTCAGCACAAGAATCCCCGCCCAAACGCCACCGGCTGATGCCGCTGCGAGAAACACGACGACTTGCGTTGGCGTTTCAGCCCCGACGCCATGGATCGCTCCAATACCTACCGCAGCCTTGTTCGTGTACTCACTGTCGCCACTATGCGAGTGCTCGTGGGAGTGCACCGGAGCAGCCAACCTGGACTCGCCGTCCGAGAGATACTCTGCTCCGTCGTGGTGTCCCTTCTCGGCTGCGACATGTTGATGCTCGTGGGTGGTCGAACGTCCGTTGCGCGCAAAGAGCCTTCTCGACATGTCGAACATGATTATCCACCGGCTGCGCGCCCGGAACGACCCTCGCTCCATAAAGAGGGTAATGAGCACAACGATCCCCAGCACGACAAGCGTCACACCAACGATTCGGCCCGCCGCCGCGTCAAGCCACCCTGGGATGGTGGCACCGAGAGCGATCGCACCAATCCCAAGGAGAATCACCACAGACGCATGGCCGAGTACGTAGAGCGTCCCGACAAAGAATCCGCGGCGCTTCGATTCCTGCGTTGCGGCAATGTCGCTGATCGCAACGATGTGATCCCAGTCAATGCCGTGGCGAAGGCCAAGGAAGAATGCGGCAGCAATCAGGCCAAAAGTGAGACCGGTAGCCGTGTCCATACGTCGAGTGTACAGGAACTGCTCATGCGTATATCTCGGACGCGAAGGAGCCGGCCCACACGGCCGGCATCCCTACGAGAACATGGCAGCTGACTAGCGCGTTTCTTTGTGCGGCTGCGTTTCGCGACACCACTTACAAAACTTGCGTAACTCGATCCGTTCTCGAGTGTTCGTCTTGTTCTTCGTGGTGACATAGTTTCGCCTCTTGCACGACTCGCATGCGAGCGTGATCGGCGGCCTCTTATCACTCATAAAGTCTCACTTCGTTCGTTCGT
>JAMBLH010000251.1 GCA_023336875.1 Actinomycetes bacterium | reverse complement strand
TACGTTCGCAACGTAGGGGCCAGGGGTTCAAATCCCCTCACCTCCACCGATCAGCAGCCCTTGTGTCCCAAGGGATGCGCTTCTTTTGGGATCGTCTCCCTACAGCTCCAATCCTCGTTCCGCGCGCGCTCGGTGCGCGATCGCGTCGGCGATGAGCTGTTCGAGCCGGGCGGCGGCGATCTCGTCGAGTGGTTCGTAGAGGTGCCCGTATATGTCGAGCGTGGTCTTGATCGACGTGTGGCCGAGCCGCGACTGCAGCAGCTTCGGATGCGTGTTCGCTGCGATCAGCAGAGCGGCGTGTGTATGCCTCAGGTCATGAAACCGCATGGGTTGTCCGACGGATGCGTCCACGGCGGGGAGCCAGAATCGTTTCCGGAAGCTACGGCGCCGCAGCGGACCTCCTTGGGGTGCGGTGAACACCCGGTCGGTCCGGTTGGTGGCGTGTTGGTCGAGGTGGGCGGCGAGGTCGTCGACGACAGCCTGGGGGAGCGTGATAGAGCGCTTCGACGCCGATGTCTTGGGTTCGGTTTCAGTGATGGCGCCGCGGACTTCGGCAAGCGAGCGGGTGATCGTGACCCGGCGCCGCCCGAGGTCAAGGTCTCGGGGTTGGAGGGCGGCGAGTTCACTGAACCGTGCCCCGGTGTAGCCGGCAGTGAGGACAAGAGTTCGGTGGCGGGGATCGATGGTGTCGGCAAGGTGGTGAAGCTCATCGACGCTTAGGAACCGCTTCTCGGTCTCGATGCGCTTGGGGAGGTTCACGCCCGAGCAGGGTGTGCGTTGGATGAAGGCATCGTCGACCGCAGCGTTGAATGCCATCGACACCAACCCGTGGGCGAGTTGGATGGTTGCAGGCGAATAGCCCTCCTTGGCGAGTTCTGCGATCCAGTCCTGGATGTCGTGACGGGTGATGTCACGGAGCCTCCGGGTACCGAAGTGGGGGAGGATTAGGGACCGGAGGTAGGTTTCGTCGCGTTCTCGAGTGGAGTCTCGGATGTGGAGCCGGGTGGCCATCCACCGGTCGGCCCACTCCGCAACGGTGACGGTGCCGGCGTCGGGGTCGATCCAGTCACCGCGGTCGATTGGGGCGAGCTCTCGGCGCAGCCACTTCTCGGCGTCCTTGCGCCGATCAAACGTCCTTGAACGGGTCCGAGCCCCAGGCGTGCGGTATCGCGCCTGGTAGCGGCCCGAGTGAGCTCTGCGGATCCACCCGGCCATCAGGCGCCGCCCTGGTGCCAGCGATATGTGGTTGAGTTGCACCTGTTCATGGGACGATCGTCGGATACAACCCTCTCACCAGAGTGTCACCAGAATGTCAGACCGCCGGGAACCGTTGATGTATAAGGGATCCCCGTGTTGCCATCGGGTGTTCTCGAAGGCTGGATTCTGCTCGGTGGCGCCGGGTTGGAGGGTTCTTGACACTCTGGTGAGAGGGTTGGAGGGTCTATTCAACGGACATGAAGTACGAAATGCTCGCCGGCCTCAGTGGAGACTCTGCATTCGGTGGCGGCGATGTTGCCTCCGTTGGCCATTGGTGTTGCGAACACGACGTCCGGTTCCCGTCTGGATCGCCTAGGACTCAGGCACAGGAACATTCCCGGCGTCCAACGCACACCAGATTGCCAGGACGATCTCACAATCGAGAAGCTCCAGGACAGAACAGGAGCACCGATCCTGTCACTCACGACAGCCACGATCCAGAGAACAGCCGTGACACCGGCTCCAGCGTCGCGAAGGCGCGCCAGGACCCTCAAAACACACACGCACATGCAACAAGTTGCGGGATGTATACATGTGCACATCGCAGGTGGCCTTGATGGACCTGGACAGGGGGACCCTGGCGAGGATCGACCGAAAGCTCCTCGCGGGTCTCGGTGACGATGAGGCCTTCCGAACACTGCGGGTGCCAGCGACCGGGGCGAAGTGGTCGACGTGGAAGCGGTACTGCGACGCTGCCGGGATCTCGATGGGTCGAGCCGTCACAGCGCTCATCGACCGGGAGCTGCTCGGTGTGTTCGGTGAACACGCTGCCGATGAGTCGCCGGTGCTCGCTCAGCAGGCAGTCGAGGAGCTTGAGAATCGAGCGACCAAGATCGTTGCCCGAGAACGTCAGGTCGACGTCGACGAGGCACGGATGCGCGAAAGGAGTGAGGGACTGCGACGTTGGGAAGATGAACTCGAGACTCGAGAGTCACGGGCAGAGTTTGCGTCAAAGATCGCATCACGTCACTCGACGGACCACGCCAAGATCGGGCGAAACGAACGATGCCCCTGCGGGTCAGGCCTCAAGTACAAGCGCTGCCACGGCTTGGCTGGCCACCGAACATGATGCCGGATATGCGCTAGCTGGCAAGTCGGGTCATGCAACTGACTGGTGGTCTATTCTTTGATGAGTCCCTCTGAGATGGCGTTCGCGTGAAGCGAGAGCTTGACCATCTCGCCACTCACGGCACCGGCCGATGCGTTCGGCTGAGTGGATACCTCAGTCCGCTAGTCGCCGCAGGTCTTCGAGTGCCTCGTCGGTTGCACTCTCGCCTCGGTGGAACCCGGCGATTTCGCCATGGGTATCCAATACGACAACACCGATGTCCTCTCCCATGTCTGAGAACCCGAACCCCTGCGTCGCTGATCCGTCCCAATCCGGAAGGATGACAACGTAATCTTCCGCGCGCCTCCCATCGGAAAGCCCCTCTTCGGCTCGTGCATAGGACTTGCGCATGGAAGTCTCCGCGAACTTGCGGAACATCTTTGGCACCGAGTGAAGATCGACCACGTTCGCAACGGTGACGCTCGCCGCGTCGTCGTGCTCAGATCGGACCGCGATGACTGCCGCCGCTCCTGCCTTGACCGAGTCCTGATCGTGGAACACGAGCACGGTGGGCAATCCAGGGCTCGCGAAGTTGATCTCCCTGCCGCTCACCGCTGCGGTGAGGGTGTGGCTCGGTCGGGGCGTCGGCGCTGTGGTAGCTGCCGGCGTCGATAGCCGCAGCTCATCCTCACGCATCACAGGTTCGTCGTCGTCAGGTTCGAGATCAGGGGCAAACAGGCTGTCTGCCGACCCTCCTGAAAAGTAGCTGTCGGCTCGTCGTGCGACGTTTCGCCCCGACAACATGGCTGCACTCATTCCACCGCCAAACACCCACGCGCCTGTGAGGAACACATTTGCGATTGGCGTTCCTTCACTCAATCTGTTCATGTACATGTTGTCCACTGCTTGCTCGGAGCCGTAGATGCTCCCGGACGGGTTGAGGCTGTATCGCCAGTTCGTGATGGGCGTTCCGATTTCGATGTGGACGATCGATTCCTTTAGGCCCGGGATGAGTTCAGCCACGCGGTCGACGAGGGTTTGGCCAGCCGCTTCCTTGATCTCCACGTACCGTTTGTTGTCGCTGTAGTCGTCGAGGTCGCCATGTGTGCCCCACTGGTCCGAGTAGTCCCACGGGGCGAGGGTCGTGATGGACAGAACGCTGGAGCCCTCAGGGGAGCACGTTGGGTCCACGTGGTCATAGTGGGAGATGACCAGCCCAACGTCCTCCCATCGGCCCTCGCGCATTGCGGCGTAGTCCTCCTCGAGGTCGTACGTTGTTGTAACGAACAGCTCGTGATGCGGCCATCCTTCGGCGATGAGGTCTTTCTCGAGGCCGAGGTACACGACGAGGCTCCCGAGCGCGGGGCGATCCGTTGCTTCCTTGACGCTTCCTGCATACTCGTTGGGGAGGTGGTCGGGGCCGATGAAGCGGAGCATCGTGTCGTTTGGGTTGGCGTTGCTGATGATGAGGTCGGCCTCGACCCGTAGGCCCTTCGCTGTTGTGACTGCAACAGCCTTGCCATCAACGACCTCGATACCGTCGACATCCTGCCGATAGCGTACTTCTCCTCCATGCTTCAAGATCGTTGCCTCGAATGCCCTACTCATCGCCATGCTGCCGCCCTCGGGGTAGTAGGCGCCGTACAGGTGGTAGCTGACCCACGGGAGGATGAACGTCGCTGCGTTCAGCTGACTCGGCGGAAGTCCGTAGTAGGCCCACAACGTTGAGAACACTGCAGCGAGTTCATCGGACTCGATATGGGCAGACATGAACTCTTCCCAACTCTGCCCCATGGCAGCGATCATGTGCGGATAGGAGTTCGGAATGCCGGAGAAGGTTGGCCGCCGCTTGTTCTCCCCGTCGGACACGAAGCGTCGAACATCGAAGAAGACGTTGATCATGGCATCGATGAGGGATCGGATGCCGTCGGCTTCGTTCGGGAAGTGGCCGATGAGTTCGGCCTCGTACGCAACAGGGTCTGCGTGGGCGACGACCTTGTGATCGGGGAACTCAACCGTGTAGAACGGATCCATCCGGCGAAAATCAACTTCGTCGAGGACTTCGAGGTCGGCCAACTGCTGGTATGCCCAGCCACCCGGTCCCGCACCGTCGAGGGCATGGAGGGCGACCTCGAAACGGTACCCGCGGCGTTTGAACTCATGGGCGTAGCCCCCGGGGATACTGTGGTGTTCAAGAACGAGCACGCTTCGACCCTGCTTTGCGAGGTACCCGGCGGCTGCAAGCCCACCGAGACCGGCACCGATCACCACGACATCAAACTTCTCACTCATCAACCCTCCACTCATCTACGTTCGATCCTAAGACGGGCAACTGTCACAGCTCAGCCGGCTCGGGCTGTACCTGGCGGTTCCCGGAGTGCAGATATTTGGCGGAGCAGCCGTTGCTGCTGCAACCACAAACAAAGCGAACACAAGATCAGGCTACGCCCATTACCCCGTGTTGAACAGGGCTAAGAATGCCGCGTCTTGCATCGCCCATATCCGGGGCGATACGCACGGCTCACAGGGTGCGCAGGTATGTGATGCTGTTCCCGCTGCCTGATGGCAACACTGCTGAATCGGTGCGCGTTGCACTCACCGACACTGTTCAGAAGTTGCCCGAACACTTGTGGCGATCTTTGACGTGGGATCAGGGCAAGGAGATGGCTCAACATGCCACCTTCACAGTCGATACTGGCGTCAAGGTGTTCTTCTGTGACCCGAAGTCTCCATGGCAGAGGGGCTCGAACGAGAACACCAACGGGCTCCTACGCCAGTACTTCCCGAAAGGCACCGACCTCGCCAAGGTCACCCAGGACCAGCTCGACCACGCCGCCTACTCGTTGAACACTCGGCCTCGACAAACCCTC
>JAMBLH010000250.1 GCA_023336875.1 Actinomycetes bacterium | reverse complement strand
ATCTGGTCGGCATGGAAGTACTGGAAGGTTGGGGACGCATCATCGCGCGTGCTGGGCAACATCTACATCGCTGTCGGAGCCATCCTTCCCGGCATCGGAGGGTCGTTCGCCCGCGCTGGCGTCGTTGAGGTGCTCTATGTCACCGAGCTGGTCGGGCTTCTCCTCATCTGGGCAGGATTCCGCGTGATCTCTGGTGACCGCGTGATCTCTGTCTTCTCAAACCAGCGAGCCGTCGCCGCGAGAGCCGAGTAGGCCATGTCGCGCGAACGAGTTTTACGCCATCGGCTCGCAGCGCTTGTGATGGGATCGGTCCTCGTGGCTACTGCATGTACTTCGACGTCAGAAGCCACGGAAACAGCCGCCCCGGCTCCCGTCGACAATGGAGTGTTTGTTGGAGCTGACGGTGTTGCGACAACCGTGGGCGATACGTCGCGGATCGTGTCGCTCACAGGGGATATCACCGAGATCATCTTCGAGCTCGGCCTTGGCGAGAGCGTCGTTGCCGTGGACATCACGACGACCTACCCACCTGAAGCGGAGGACCTCAAGAGCTCCGGCAGCAATGTCGGTTTCGGGCAGGCTCTCGCCGCTGAATCCGTGCTTCGATACGAACCAACCCTTGTTCTGGGTGACCAGTCGATTGCACCGACCGAGACGATAGAGCAACTTAGAAATGCGGGCATACCTGTCATCATCCTCAAGTACCAGACGACGCTTGAAGGTGTCGAGGAGAAGATCAACCAGGTTGCCGCGATTCTCGGTGTACCGCAGGACGGTGAGGAGCTTGCAGGGAATGTGATGGCACAGGTAGCAGCAGCGCAGGAGAGGGCGGCAGGAGCTGATGCACAGCCACGAGTCGCCTACCTGTACACGAGAGGCCCTTCCGTACTTCTCCTGTTCGGCCAAGGAATACCGACCCAGGCAATGATCGAGGGTGCAGGGGCGATCGATGTTGGGGCGGCACTTGGTGACGGAGCCATACCACTCACACCTGAGGCGCTCATCTCGGCTATGCCCGATGTGATCGTGCTGCCGGAATCAGGAGTAAAGGGACTTGGGGGGATTGATGCCCTTCTCGAGATCCCGGGAATCGCCGAGACGCCGGCAGGCCAGAATCGGGCATTCCTTGCCTACGACGAGGCGTACTTCTTCAACCTCGGTCCTCGGGTGGGAAGCGCGCTCGATGAGTTCGTTGATGATCTCTATCCCCAACTCAGCGATTGACAACCGACTCCTGGTTCCGGTCCGGCGATCTCCACTCCAGACGCAGGGCGTGGTTCTGGCCACTCGCGATCGTGTTCATCCTCGGTGTCGCGTTCGTCTCGTTGGCCCTCGGAGCGGTGAATATACCAACCGTTGAGGTGGCCTCGGTACTCCTTGCCAAGATCGGAATTGGAGAATCAGGCGCACAGGCCGAATCCGTGGTGTGGGGCATCCGTGTGCCACGTGTCCTTCTTGGATTTCTCGTCGGCGCAACGCTCGGCTTGGTTGGGGCGGTCCTCCAAGGTCTGCT
>JAMBLH010000249.1 GCA_023336875.1 Actinomycetes bacterium | reverse complement strand
TGCAGCAGAAGGATCTCCGGCTGGTGCTCGAAGCCGCTGACGAGCTTGGTGTCCCCGTGTTCGGAACCTCACTTGTGTTTCAGATGTATAGGGCCCTGCAGGCGCGGAATCTTGGATCTGAGGGCAACCACGCCCTAGTGAAGGCTCTCGAGAGCATTGCGGGTATCAGAATCGGGTCTGATGGGTGAAAAACTCGAGATTGGCGTTGGGCCTCATCCCCGACCCTGGCCCGATGACCGTCGGTTCGACACGGAACTTCTAACAGCCGGCGATCGACGTAACGTGCTGGATGAGTATCGGTACTGGACACGAGAAGCGATTGTCGCCGACCTCGACAAAAGACGTCACGGCTTTCATATCGCCATTGAGAACTTCCAACACGACTTCAATATTGGAACGATCGTAAGGAATGCAAATGCCTTCCTCGCACATACGGTGCATATAGTCGGCAAGCGCCGGTGGAACAAGCGTGGCGCAATGGTCACGGACCGCTACCAGCACATCCAGTACCACGCCTCTGTCGAGGAGTTCGTGGAGTGGTCCGTCGGCTTGTCTCTCCCACTCATCGGCATCGACATCCGCGAGGATTCGATGCCTATCGAAGCATCTGGTCTGCCGGAGCGCTGTGTTCTGGTGTTTGGTCAGGAGGGCCCCGGTCTGTCGGTCGAGATGGTCACGGCATGTAAGGATGTCCTTCACGTCACGCAGTTCGGTTCGACTCGTTCGATCAACGTCGGCGTTGCGAGCGGAATTGCGATGCACACATGGCTTCTAGAACATAAGTTCTAGTGCTGTGAAGGAGTCTTCGGGTTTGGTCGCCAGTCATGGGAAGATGAGATCATGACACATCGACAGATACCCAAGTGGACGGATCTTGCACCACTGCTCAGTCCTGGTCCGAGGACCGGTACCAGGCGACAACGCTCCCTGACCAGGGCTGCGAGCATCAGCGATCTCAGGAGAAGGGCCCGAAGACGAACGCCGCGTGCTGTCTTCGACTACGTCGATGGCGCTGCTGATGACGAGATCAGCCTCGCGAGGTCCCGATCAACCTTCCGTGATCTCGAATTTCAACCGCATGTGCTCCGCGACGTGTCTCATGCAGATACAGCAACAACGATCCTGGGACGGGATGTAGCGTATCCATTTGGGTTCGCGCCCACCGGCTATACGCGCATGATGCATCACGAGGGCGAATCGGCGGTCGCAAGAGTCGCTGAGCGAGTTCGAATACCCTATGCGCTTTCGACGCTCGGGACAACGACGCCAGAGGATGTAGCCGCGGCGGCACCAGGTGCGGACCGATGGTTCCAACTTTATGTGTGGCGGGATAGAGACGTGTCGAACGCCCTTGCACAGCGGGCACATGAGAGTGGCTTCCGAACTCTCATACTCACCGTCGATCTTCCTGTGGGAGGGGCAAGGCTGCGAGACGTTCGCAACGGCATGACGGTGCCGCCGTCCCTCACCGTTCGCACAGCCCTCGATGGCGCAATGCACCCGAACTGGTGGCTCAACTTCTTGACGACTGAACCCTTGTCGTTCGCCTCTCTCAACTCTCTCGGCGGCAATGTTGCTGACTCAGCGGATCGTCTCTTCGATCCAGCGCTCAACTTCGAGGATCTCGTGTGGCTCCGCGAGCAATGGGATGGACCAATCGTGGTCAAAGGAATCCAGTCCGTCGAAGACGCCAGACGTGTCGTTGATCTGGGTGCGGATGCGGTCATCCTGTCGAACCACGGCGGCCGACAGCTCGATCGCTCCCCTACCCCGCTGCTTCTCCTGCAACCTGTGCTTGACGTGATCGGCTCTGATGCTGAGGTGTATGTGGATGGCGGGATCATGAACGGCGGTGACATCGTCGCCGCTGTTGCCCTTGGGGCCCGTGCAGCATTCGTTGGTAGGGCCTATCTGTACGGAATCATGGCGGGTGGGCAGGACGGCGTGCAGAGGGCAGCCGACATCCTTACCGCTGACATTGAACGAACGATGAAACTTCTTGGCGTACAAAGCTTGGCCGAGCTGAATCCCGACCATGTCCGGCTCCCCTGATCACCGTCCACAGATCCATGGCAACGGTGCAGCTATCGGGGTCCCATCCGAAGCGCTCCGTCGAGCCGGATCGTCTCACCGTTCATGTACCCGTTCTCGATGATGGAGACCGCAAGCTGCGCGAAGTCCTCGGGTTGGCCCAGCCGCTTTGGAAAGGGCACATTGGCAGCCAGACCTTGTCTCATCTCCTCGTTCAACCCAGCAAGGAGATTTGTGTCGATGATCCCTGGCGCAATGCAGTTGACGCGAATCCCGATCGAGG
>JAMBLH010000248.1 GCA_023336875.1 Actinomycetes bacterium | reverse complement strand
GTCATGCTCCGGCTCGCCTTCGCATGAGCCGGAAACGGAGTAGGTCATCGCGGAAGTACGAGGTTGCTCGCACCACCGGTTCGTTGTTCTGGTCGAAGCCGATCTCGTCGAACGAGATAGCAAGCGTGCCGGGGGCGACACCGAGTTTCGCCGCGAGTTTCTTGTCGAGGGCGACTGGGATGATCTCTGAGAGGTAGTAGCTAAGTGTGCGATTGGCGTGACGTTCGAGGAACTCATAGACGGGCGGCATTTCGGCTTCGGTGTCGTCGGTGTCCGTGAAGATCTTGCTCGGTATGAGATTGATCGTGAGGATCACAGGCTCCTCATCCTCGAGAAAGAGCTTCTCAAGCATCAACACGGTGTCATCATCATCGAGCAGCAGGGCTTTGACGGTTTCAGGGTCTGGCGTCACTGTTGTCTCTGCCAGCACACGAACCGACGGGGTGTATCCATGGTCCTCGAGCACCTGCTCATAGGACCAGATCTCCTCGAGACGCGACCTGATCTGGAGACCTTGTTCGTTCACAAAGGTGCCTGCACCCTGTCTCCTGTAGATCCTGCCCTCGTGTTCAAGACGACTCAGCGCATCTCGAATAGTGGTGCGGCTCACGCCAAGGTCATTCGCCAATTCCGTCTCAGGAGGTATGCGGCCGTCCTCGAATCCATCGTCTGCAATGCGTTCCTTGATGTTGGCCATCACCTGTTCGGTGAGCGAAGGATTGCGAGTGATCATCGGATTTCGATCGGCTGGCGTAGGGTCATCATGTTGTAGTATAGTATGACCAATAGCCGCAGACCAATCCCAGGAGGACATTCATGCGTAGCTTTGCCGGACGCGACATTCTCTCGCTCAAGGAATTCGAACGGAACGAGTTCTACCACCTCTTTGAGATCGCTGATCGACTCGCACCGATTGCCCGTGAACGTCGGAACACCGATCTCCTCGCTGAGAAGATCCTCGTGCCAGCCTTCTATCAGCCATCCACCCGCACACGACTTGCCCACGAGGCTGCAATGCATCGCCTTGGTGGAGCCGTAAACGGGTTCTCAGATGCCAAGATGACCCGAGCTGGCGACTTCTACCAGGAGTCGATCAAGGACACCGTCCACATGTTGGAGTACTACGGCGATGTCATCGTGATGCGCCACTTCGAGCAGGGCGCACCGCACGAGGCAGCCAAGTGGGCCTCGATTCCCGTCATCAACGCCGGTGACGGCTGGGGCGAGCATCCAACCCAGGTCCTGACGGATCTCTACACCGTGCTCAAGGAGAAGGGAACCCTCGACGGCCTGACATGGGTTGCCATCGGCGACCACAGGATGCGCACCATGCACTCCCTTGGCTACGCGCTCTCCCAGTTCGATGCCGAGATGGTCATCCTCTCCCCCGAGGAGATGGCACCGCTGCCAGAGTTCCTCGAGGAACTCGACACCAAGGGCACGAGGTATCGCACCGTCGAGCACATCGACGAGGTCATTGGGGAAGCCGATGTCATCTACATGGAGCCTGTCATCCAGCCGGATTACACGATTCCCGTGCACGAGAGGCCAGATGACTACGGGATCACGCCAGACAACTACAAGATCACCCAGGAAGTGATGAGTAGGGCAAAAGGCGACTCCATCGTCCTCCACTCGCTTCCACGCATGGACGAGTTGCTCGTCGAAGTCGACGACCTCAGGCATGCCCGCTACTGGCAGGAAGCCTTCAACGGCGTCGTGATGCGCATGGCCCTCTTGTCCTCAGTGCTCGGAGCTTGGGAGTAATGCCAAGACTCGTAATCGCGATCGGCGGCAATTCACTGATTCCTGACGGAGACCACCAAACCGTTCAGGATCAGTACGCCGCTGCCGCAGAGACAGGCGACCATATCGCAGGTCTCGTCGAGCAGGGCTGGGAAGTTGCGATCTCGCACGGAAACGGTCCGCAGGTGGGATTCATCCTGCGGCGGTCCGAGCTTGCAAGCAATGAGCTGCATGAGATCCCGCTCGATTATTGCGGGGCGGACACCCAGGGTGCAATCGGGTACATGCTCCAGCAGAACCTGGTCAACGACTTCCGCCAGCGCGGCATTGATAAGAGCGTGGTGACGGTTGTCACCCAGGTCGAGGTCGATGCGTCGGACCCCGCATTCGGGAAGCCTGCAAAGCCGATCGGTTCCTTCATGGAGAAGGACGAGGCTATGAGGCGACGCGACGAGGAGGGGTGGGATGTCCTTGAGGACGCAGGCCGCGGCTGGCGCCGGGTCGTTGCCTCTCCCCAGCCGATGCGGATCGTCGAGCTCGACGTGATCCGTAGCCTTCTCGACTCTGGTGTTGTCACCATTGCGGTTGGCGGCGGCGGTATCCCTGTCGTCGAGAACGCAGACGGTGACCTCGAAGGGATTGCAGCAGTGATCGATAAGGATCTCGCGTCCGCAATGCTCGCCAACCAGGTCGACGCCGACCTGCTGTTGATCTCCACAGCAGTGGAGCAGGTTGCGCTCAACTTCGGGACGCCCGAACAACGTTGGGTCGATCAGTTCACGCTCGCCGAGGTGAAGCAGTACCTCGAAGAGGGTGGGCACTTTGCAGAGGGTTCAATGGCGCCGAAGATGCGTGCGGTTGTCCAGTTCCTTGAGGCCGGAGGCAAGGAAGCGTTGATCACGGATCCTGCGAACCTCGAGCGTGCAATGAACGGTGAGACGGGTACCAGGGTCGTTCAATGACGAACGTTGTGGGACTCACCTGTGTGATCTGTGACAAGACATATCCGGCGGACTACGCCGAGTACGTCTGCCCCGACCATGGCAACGAGGGCATCCTCGATGTCCGCTACGACTATGAAAAGATCGGCGAGACCTTCACCAAGGAGAGCCTTGCGGCGGACCCGGACCGCACCATGTGGCGGTACAGACCGCTGCTCCCCATCTCCCCCGATGCCGTCGTTCCCCCACTCACTGTTGGCGGGACACCCATGTACGACGCGGTACCACTGGCTGAACAGCTGGGGCT
>JAMBLH010000247.1 GCA_023336875.1 Actinomycetes bacterium | reverse complement strand
GGTCTGTCGCAGAAATGGATGCCGTGTCTCTCCGGTCCTCGACGTCCCTGGCGGCGTCCTCCGCCTTGACGCAGTCCAGACTGCGCCTGCGTTGTGCGTCCTTGCCAGGAACGCCGATGCCACGGAGACACCCAGACACCATTCCTGCGACAGACCACTAGTCTTTGTTCCACAACACAACCTGACAGGGAGATGCGTCTTCACAGCGCCTGACCTCGCAACGCGAGGCGACGAGGAAGAGGGAGTATCGAAATGTTCGGCGGATGCCCTCTCGGCCGCTCACGGTCGTGACAGGATGGATGAAAGCTCAGAAGCGATTCTGGGGACAGAGACCATTTTGAAGTGAGTGGGGAAACCCAGCCATCCGCATCTCCAGGTCACATGACGAAGGGAGATCGCGCGTGTGCGGGATCATGGGTTACGTGGGGCCACAACAAGCTGGTCCGATTCTTGTGGACGGCCTCAAACGCCTCGAATATCGCGGATATGACTCGGCTGGCATTGCAGTGAGCAATGGCGATATCCGGGTGCAGAAGGCCGAGGGCAAGATTGCGAATCTTGAATCGCTCATCGAAGGAGATCAGCCGAACGGGACGATTGGCATAGGCCATACGAGATGGGCGACACACGGTGCGCCAACGGACGCGAATGCCCACCCGCATGCTGATCCATCCGGTGAGTTCGTCGTCGTGCACAACGGGATCATCGAGAACTTCCAGAGCATCAGAGACGAACTGGCAGACCGCGGCGCTGAATTCTCATCGGAGACCGATTCGGAGCTACTCGCACATCTTGTTGCACAGGAATACGACGGAGACCTCGTGGAGGCGGTCCGAAGGACGGTTGCTTTGTCAGAGGGCGCCTATGCAATGGTCGTGATGTCAAAGCTCGAGCCGGAGAAGATCGTCGCGGTGCGAAAGATCAGCCCCCTCGTCGTGGGTCTTGGTGACGGCGAGACGTATCTGGCATCCGACATTCCCGCAATCCTTCACCGTACCCGTGATTTCCTCATCATCGAGGACGACGAGATGGTGATTGTCACAGCCGAGGGTGCAACGGTTGAAACGATCGGTGGTGATCGGATCGAACGTGAAGTGACGCATATCGACTGGGACGCTGGTCAGGCAGAGAAGGGCGGATACGAGCACTTCATGTTGAAGGAGATCCACGAACAGCCAGACGTAATCACCGAGACCCTGGGTGGCAGGCTATCCGAGGACGGAACCGTCCGGCTCGAGGGCGTCGAGTTCGACGATGCCTACATCGAAGCGCTGGATCGTGTGTGGATCACCGCATGTGGCACCGCGTATCACGCAGGTCTCATCGGACAGGAAATCTTTCGGAGAGTTCTGCGACTCCCAGCGAATGTTGAATACGCCCACGAGCTCAGATACGCGAATCCGATCATTGGACCTTGTGAGCTGATGATCGCGATCTCCCAATCAGGCGAGACCGCGGACACGCTCGCAGCGGCCAGGATTGCACCCGACCATGGTGCGCGAATGCTCGCGATCACCAACGTGGTCGGGTCGACACTCTCGAGGTACGCCGATGACGTCCTCTACACCAGAGCCGGACCTGAGATCTCCGTAGCATCGACAAAGGCGTACATGGCCATGCTGATAGGTCAGTACCTACTGGCGCTCCGCCTCGGTGCAGCCAGGGGAACCGTGGATGAGGAGCTGGCACAGGCGGTTTCGCATGGGCTTCACCAGTTGCCGGGAGCGATCGAGGAGGTTCTCGGAAGAGAACAGGAGGCCATCTCAGCCGCTGAGGAGATCGTCGATGCTGAGGATGTGTACTTCATCGGGCGCGGACTTGACTATGCGATTGCGATGGAAGGGTCACTGAAACTCAAGGAGATCTCGTATCTCCACTCTGAGGCAATGCCCGCAGGCGAACTGAAGCATGGAACGCTTGCATTGATCACCAAGGACGTTCCGGTCATCGTGGTTCTCACTCAGAGGGCCGTCTACGACAAGACCATCTCGGCGGTCCAGGAGATCAAGGCCAGGGGTGGTCGGATCATTGCGGTCGCCTATGACACCGACACAGAGATCGAGAAGTATGCAGACACGGTGATGCGGATCCCGGACATGGACGACCTGCTCGCCCCCGTTGCAGCGGTGGTTCCTCTGCAACTCCTTGCCTACCACGTTGCGCGTCTACGGGGACACGACATCGATCAGCCAAGAAACCTCGCCAAGAGTGTCACAGTTGAGTAGGCCTCCACTGACAGTTGATCGCTGAACACTCAACTTGTGGGACAATGCTCCTGGGGACTGATGAAACGTATCGACGACATTGATCGGTATCTGCGGGCCCACTTTGCTGCGCAGATGATGCCCGGACCCGCTCCAGGGGAGGTCCGTGCTCGCCCCTTCGTCACAATCTCAAGGCAGACCGGCACCGGCGGGCACGCGCTGGCAGACGCGATGCTTGAGGTCTTTGCAGAGCAGGATAATGTCGATCTTTTCGGCGGATGGCGGATCTACGATCGCTCGATCTGTGAGATGGTGGTGCAGGACAAGAAGTTCGCTGGATCACTCGACCATCTTGTGGAAGAGGAGTACCGCTCGAAGGCGAACGACTTCTTCCATCAGATGTTGCGGTCCACAGCCGACCAGACCATGGTGATGAATCGTGTGTTCGTCGTGGTGCGTGCAATCGCGGGAATGGGCAAGGCCATTATTGTCGGACGCGGTGGGTCACATGTAACCAAGGACATACCTCTTGGTGTGTCTCTTCGAATCGTTGCGCCCGAAGACGTCCGGATCGCCAGGGCTATGGATGTGCATGATCTTTCGGAGAAAGAGGCGAGGGCCGGTTCACGAAAGCGGGACACAGATCGTGCAAGACTCATCCGATCTCATTTCGCGGCAGATATCAACGATCCGACCGGATATGACGCCACCTGGAACGCCGGGAGCGTTTCGTTCGAGGAGATCTCGCTGGCAACAGCCTCACTCGTACGCAGTCGCTCCGGTGGTCGCTCCGAGAGTTAGGAGTCGAAACGGACCACATCCTCATCGGCCATTTTCTCCTCCGCGGCGAGGCGGCTCAAAGAGCAGGTATCTCAACGGAGGAGTTGGTCCGAAGACCAGATCTTCTCCATATCGGAGGGACCTGGCTTGAAGAGGTGTACTTCGAGTTCCAATTCGACGAGCTCGGAATCCGAAGTGACCTCGGCTCGGTTGTCCAAACACTCAGGCGAAGCTTCGACGATCTCGACATCGCCGAATGGCTTGCCCGCCCAAACGAAGCACTCGCCGGTGCCACACCTTTGCGTCGGCTCTCGAGCGGCGACAGTCCTGAGCGCATCGCCAGGGCAGCGGAGAATGTGAACTGGCGGTAGTAGCCTGCGATGTATGGAGATTGTTGGACTTGGCATCGATCTTGCGGACGTGCAGCGTGTGCGCCGACTGCTGCAGAAGGACCCCAGCGGCTTTCGTCGTCGGTGCTTCACCGATCACGAGTGGGAGTATGCCCACCGGTTCACCGATCCTTCAGAACGACTTGCAGCGAGATTCGCGGGCAAAGAGGCCGTCATGAAGAGTCTCTTCACAGGCTGGCGAAGGATTCCCTGGACCCACGTCGAAATCACTGGTGGGGGTCCTCCAAGGGTCAATCTCTACGGAAAAGCAGAGCAACGGGCTGAAATGCTCGGTGTCGTTGACATAAAGATCACTATCACTCACACGCGAGACGACGCAATGGTCTTCGTCATCTCGCAGAGGGAACACACCCGATGAAACCGATCGTGACCGTCGACGAGATGCGTCGGATCGATGCGGAGACGACTTCCGACATCGATCGGTTGATGGATGCAGCGGGCAACGGAGTAGCGCTGTCGGCAGTTCGACTTGGTGTTGGCTACGGAAGCCGTGTCCACATCATTGCGGGCACAGGCAACAACGGTGGAGATGGTTACGTTGCCGCCAGGTATCTGGCCAGAAGAGGAGCAACGGTGACAGTGCATCAGGTCGGCGAGCCCGCCGAGAACACTACGGCTCACCGTGCAATGAAGGCCGCAGTAGCCAACGGGGTCCGAGTTGGGCCGATTGGGCCACCAGAGCAAAGCGACCTCGTTGTCGACGCCTTTGTTGGTACTGGCTTCCGCGGAGAACTCCCCCCTGAGGTTGCTGCGTGGGCCGACGGGCCATATGCCATTCTTGCCGTTGATGTTCCGTCAGGCATGGACGGTGACACAGGCCTTGCCGTCGGGTCCGTGTTCAAGGCAGATCGCACGGCAACATTTCACAGCTACAAGACAGGGCACTTCGTTGGAGACGGCCCAGACCTGTGTGGCTCTGTCGATCTGTATGACATTGGATTGGTCGGTGGCGAGCCCGAGATGTATCTGATGACCCGTGAGGATATCTCCGTACCTCGAAGAGAGAGAACATCACACAAATGGTCCGCGGGTGCAGTCGCAACAATCGGTGGTGTTTCTGGCCTCACAGGTGCTGCGCTCTTCTCCGCAAGGGGTGCTATCGCAGCAGGTGCAGGCGCCTCCGTCCTGTTCACCACCGCCGCGACCTCGAACGTGTATGCCTCGGCAGCTCCCGACATCCCACAGTTGGAAGCTTCCGAGACGACATCGTGGAGAAACCACGCGTCTGAGGTCCTGTCGTTGCTTGGAAGATTCGACGCCCTCGTGATGGGTCCAGGACTCGAACCGGTGGCATCGGAGTTCGTTGAACACATCCTTGACGGTTTCAACGGAGCCATCGTGCTGGATGCCGGAGCGCTCAACGCCCTTGCGCGACTCGACGTCCTCAAGAGGCGCGAGGCCCCGACAGTCCTGACACCCCACGGCGGCGAGTTCAGGCGTCTAGCTGGGGCAGATCCGGACGCGATATCGGCTCGCTGGCTGGCTCATGAGACAGGATCCACACTGCTTCTAAAGGGGAATCCTACGCTGGTTGTCTCGGACGACATAGTGATCGTGGATACGGGTGGCGCTGAGCTGGCCACGGCAGGAACGGGCGATGTGCTTGCAGGCATGATTGCGGCGTTCATTGCTGGGGGACTCGATACACCGGAGGCAGCGGCTTCAGCGGCATACATCCATGGTGTTGCAGGGTCATCGGTTGCAACCCAGCATGCTGTGACGCCGATGCGGCTTATCGATGAGGTGTCAACAGCAGTCAGCGCGTACCGTTCAGGCTGACTACCGTCTCGCGTGGCGGCCAACAACAATATGGAGCAGCATGCGCCCATCGTGGATCGAGATCGATCTCGACGCAATCGAGCACAACGTCCGCCAGATCGGTGCCACGATCGGTGACTCCGACGTGTGCGCTGTCGTCAAGGCGGATGCCTACGGTCACGGGGACATCCCTGTCGCTGAGGCAGCGATCCGGGGTGGTGCCGGGTGGCTCGCGGTTGCTCTCGTCGAGGAGGGCGTCCGGCTGAGGGAGGCTGACATTGATGTGCCGATCCTTGTCCTATCCGAGCCGTCGCTCGAGGAGGTGCTACCGATCGTGACCTACGGTCTCACCCCGACTGCATATCGGGTCGAGTTCGTTGAGCGGTTGGCTGCTGCGGCACGGAACACGACGACACTGCCGTATCCCGTACACCTCAAACTTGATACGGGGATGCATCGTGTTGGAGCCCCACCTGTGGAGGCGTTCGAGATCGCTCGCATGATCGAACGGGATGATCGTCTTGTGCTCCAGGGAGTCTTTACGCACTTCCCCGTCGCGGACGAGGACGCCGAGTTCACGCGGGCGCAGAACATTGCTCTTGTGGAGTTCGTTGAGGCGCTGGAGTCTGAAGGTATCCGTCCCAAGGTAGTCCATGCGGCCAACACAGCCGCGGCGTTCGATATACCTGAGACTCGCCACGACATGTGTCGGATTGGCTTGGGAATCTACGGGCTACGACCACATCCGGGCAGCGGTGCCGGCATCGATCTCAGGCCGGCTATGCGAGTGGTGAGCCACGTTGCTTATGTACGCGACCTTCCTGGCGGTGCTCGGCCTTCGTACGGCCGTCGAAGATCTTTGGATTCCCCGAGCAGGGTTGTGACGATTCCAATTGGCTACGCGGATGGGGTACAGAGGAGCCTTTCGGAGATTGGTTCGGTGCTGATCGGTGGTGACCGCCTGCCGTTCGCTGGCACAGTGAGCATGGATATGGTGATCGTTGACGCCGGAGACCACGATGTCCGCGTAGGTGACGAGGTTGTACTGATGGGTCGACAAGACGATGAAGCGATCACGGCTCAGGACTGGGCGGAGCTCCTCGACACCATCACGTACGAGATCGTCTGCGACTTCGGGCCCCGCCTGACTCGCCGCTACATCGGGGGGACCGACAATGGCTGACAGAACGATCACAGACGTAGAGGGGGTCTCGGTTGGCCACTACACGGACGCAGACGCCATGACAGGCGTCACCGTGATGACCTTTCCAGAGCCGAACGTCGGCGTCGTCGACGTTCGTGGCGGAGCACCGGGTACTCGCGAGCTTGCGATCTTTGGCGACGCAATCAAACCTGTCACAGTCAACGCTCTCGTGTTCTCAGGCGGGAGCGCGTTCGGGCTTGACTCCGCACAGGGCGTTGTTGACGAGCTTGAAGCTGAAGGCAGAGGCGCGCCCACACCAACCGGTCCGGTTCCAATTGTGCCAACGGTGATCCTTTATGACCTGATGGTTGGTCGCTCAGACGTCCGCCCCACCGCTGTCGATGGGAGGTCGGCGTACCGGTCTCGCAGTCGGGGCAGCGCAGCGATGGGATCGGTCGGCGCGGGGACGGGCGCAACCGTGGGCAAGCTTGCGGGCATCGAGCATGCCACGCGTTCTGGAATCGGTTCTGCCTCTGTCAGAGTTGGCGACGCCACCGTAGGGGCACTCGTGGCGCTCAACGCTGTTGGCGATGTGTACTCGCTCAAAGGCAAGCGCCTCACGGGAACAATCGATGTAGACGCCGTGGCGCGCCAGAATCTCGATCTTGGTCAGAACACCACACTTGTGGCGATCGCCACGGACGCGATTGCCGAACGTGCTGAATTGCGAAGGATGGCCGTGAGGGCACACGACGCAATTGGAGCGACGATCAGGCCGGCTCACACCCGATACGATGGAGATACAGTGTTCGTGGTGTCGAACGAGGCCCATGAGGCGAACGTCGATGGCCTCATCGAGGCCGCGTTTGAGACGGTTGCCGCTTCCATCATCACGGCAATCGAGCATGCAGGCCAAATGTGACCATCGATCTCACGACTGTCGATTCGCTCGATGCCCTCGCGATCATTGCCCGTGACTGCACAGCCTGTTCTCTCGCGGAGGGACGAACTCAGGTCGTATTTGGCGCTGGGTCACCCGATGCTGACGTGTTGATCGTCGGTGAGGCCCCAGGGCAGCAGGAGGATGAGCAGGGTATTCCGTTCGTTGGACGATCCGGCCAGCTTCTTGTCAAGCTCCTTGGCGAGATCGACTTGGCGCGCGATGACGTCTACATCACCAACGTTGCCAAGTGTCGCCCTCCAGGGAATCGCGATCCGAGGCCGGACGAGATCGACGCGTGCAAGGGCTATCTGAAGCGACAGATCGAGCTCATTGACCCGAAGGTTGTCATCACACTCGGAAACTTCTCGACGAAGCTTCTTCTTAGAACCACAACAGGTATCACCCGTATGCGTGGCAGGGCATATGAGTGGTGGGGCAGGTTCCTTGTACCCACATTCCACCCTGCCGCAGCTCTACGGGGCGGAGACAAGGTAACAGATGATATCCGAGCGGATCTCGCCATTGTCCGGAACATCATTGACGGTAATCTTGAGTACATCGATGGCCATTGATATCCGCACTTCATCTCCTGACGAGACACTGCTGTTGGGACGCAGGTTTGCCGCACTGCTTACGGCAGGCGATATCGTGGCGCTCGCGGGACGTCTCGGCGCTGGTAAGACGCTCTTCGTTTCGGGTGTGGCGAACGGGCTTGGCATTGCAGCCCGCATCACAAGCCCGACTTTTCTCATCGAGAAGGTGTACAGGGATGGGTTCCTTCCCTTGATCCATGCAGATGTATACCGCCTCGGGTCAGTGGGAGAGTTCGAGGATCTCGAACTCGCCGACGAGGGCGCAGATGGTGCCGTGCTCATCGAATGGGGCGACGCGATCGCCGACAGCCTTCCCCCTGACCATCTCGTTATCCGATTCGAGATCGATGGCGACGATCGAGTGATCAGCTTCGAGCCGCACGGTAGATGGTCAGAGCGAGACCTGGGAGCCTTGGCGTGAGGATTCTTGCGATCGATACCTCAACGCCTGCTTCCTCTGTCGCGATAGGGGAGGAGGGTGCTCTTCGTGGGTTGTCGGTCAACGTGGACAGAAGAGGCCACGTCAAGTTCCTTGTGCCAGCGATCGATTTCTGCCTCGAACAGGCAGGGTGGTCCTCTCGAGACATCGATCTTGTCGCTGTTGATATCGGGCCTGGCCCCTACACAGGGCTCCGCTCCGGGATATCAACAGCACAGGCATTCGCGGCAGCGATCGGTGCGCCGATGGCAACCGTTTCGTCCTTGACCGTAATCGCGCTCAGGGCAGCCACCGGTCGGAGACGTATCTGGCCGGTTGTCGACATGCGCAGAGGCCAGATCGCCGTTGCTCCGTTCACGCCTCTGCCGGGTGGTGTGGCGCCCGACGGTGAGCCTCAGGTGGTGCACCCGGAGGAGTTCAAAGCAATCCTTGAGAGTGAGATCGATGATGCGCTTGTTGTGGGAGACTGGCAATCGATCCCTGACTCGACGTGGACGGGTCTCCATCGCGTCCGCAGGGGCCGGCCGAGATACCCGTCAGCCGAGGCGATCCTCGAAATTGCTGCGATGAAGGCAAGACATGGCAAGACCACGGACCCCGACGCTGTGCGTCCTTTCTACCTTCGTGAACCCGATGTGCAGATCAACTGGCAAGCATTCCGTTCGGAAGGCGCGTGGCCGCAGTGACCCCGCTCATCAGAGAAATGAATCGAGGCGATATCCCCTCGGTCGCTGCCCTTGAAGCTGTGGTGTATGACCAGCCGTGGTCTCCTCGGGTCTTCTTCGACGAGCTTGCAATGGACAATCGCGAGTACCTCGTAGTCACGAATGGTGACAAACGGATCATCGGATATGGGGGACTGCTCGTAGTCGATGATGATGCCCACATAACCACTCTTGCCGTTGCGCCTGAGGCGCGTGGCCAGATGCTGGGGAAGAAGCTCATGCTGGCGCTCGTCGAACAGGCGCTCGCTGTGGGTGCGAGGCATCTGACGCTCGAAGTGCGTCTGTCGAACTCGTCTGCCCAGGGCCTTTATGAACTCTTCGGATTCGAACCTGTTGGAAGACGGAAGAACTACTACAAGAGCGAGGACGCCCTTGTCATGTGGGCGACCGATATCGACGCGTCGGACTACGCGGACCGGCTTGCTTCCATTCGATCGGACCTTGAGGGGGAGCAGCTGTGAGCGCGCCACTTGTGCTTGGTTTCGAAACGAGCTGCGACGAGACAGGTGTTGCGGTGATAGAGGGCTTCGAGGTTCGTAGCTCCGTCCTGTCGAGTCAGGTCGAGGAGCATGCCCGATTCGGCGGTGTCGTGCCTGAGGTTGCAGCTCGAGCGCATGTCGAGGCAATCAGGCCCCTGACTCATCAGGCCATCACCCAGGCTGGAATCCATCCGGACGACATAGATGCGATCGCCGTCACTCAGGGGCCGGGGTTGATCGGACCCCTCATGGTCGGATATTCGTTTGCGAAATCGTTCGCCTACGCCCTTGGCAAACCTCTCTACGGCATTGATCACATGGAGGGACACCTGTTTGCGCCGAGACTCTCATTCGGTGACTACCAGCCTCCTGCGGTGGTGATTCTCGCGAGCGGCGGCCACAGCCAGATCGTCCATGTCAAGGCGTGGGGCGACTACGAGGTACTCGGTGGCACGATCGATGATGCCGCTGGGGAAGCATTCGACAAGCTTGCCCGGTTCATGGGTCTCGGCTATCCGGGAGGTCCCGCGATCGACGCCGATGCCGAGGGAGGCGATCCCGAAGCGGTGCAGTTCCCGCGTGCGTTGCGTGATCGACCCTATGACTTCTCGTTCTCCGGCCTCAAGACATCCGTCACAACTTATCTAGAGAAGGCGAAAGCTCGCGGAGAGCTGCCGCCGCGAGCGGATGTTTCAGCCTCGATTCAGGAGGCGATAGTTGACGTGCTCGTCGACAAGACGTTCAATGCTGTTGAGGCGACAGGTGTCAATGTGATCGGCGGCGGCGGTGGCGTGTTGGCCAACCGCCGGCTGCGACAACGTCTGGCTGAGGAGGCGGACCGGAGAGGCGTGGGGCTCTTCGTTCCCGAGCCCGCTTTGTGCACTGACAATGGGGCAATGATCGCGAGCGTTGCGGCGAGCAAGATCGAAGATGGCGTGCCAGGAGATGATCT
>JAMBLH010000246.1 GCA_023336875.1 Actinomycetes bacterium | reverse complement strand
TTCGTCCATGAGACCTCGCTGCGACCTAACTCGGCAGATCCGCCAGCAGATAGTTGATGACGTCGGCGGCAGAGTATTGCTTTGACCCGTCCGGTGAGAATCGCGCGACCTTCGAGGCATCATCGCCCGACGTCACGAGCGTTCCTTCAATTTCGCCATTTCGATGTATCTGTGGGAGGCCGACGTTAGCAACGAGGGAATTGCACAGACATTTCCTGCCAATCGTATCGGCGATGTCGCCGCCCTTTTTCACATAGTCCTCAACTGGCTCGGATGGGCAGCGCCACCCGATTGAATTGTCGTCGCGTTGGTAGGCATGTCGCAGATAGCCAAGGTCACAGATTCGCGTTCGTTTTTCATAGACGCGCTCGTTCGACATCGTGTCCTCGAGCTGCAGCACCTTGAATGGGAAACCGGTGGGGGAGGCGATGGCATCCGTGTAGACCTCGAGAGTTCCATCGCGTGATTTGTCGATCACCTCATCCTTGATCTCTCGCGTGAATCCGGATTCGTTGCAATACGCGAAGGCTGTTCCCACCTGGACGCCAGCAGCTCCATCATCGAGGGCGTCGATTACCCTTCCCGGTTCGCCGTAGCCGCCAGCGAGCCAGAAGGGCTTGCCGAGCGCGGCGATCACATCAAGGTCAGGGATATCGCGTTCGCCGTAGATCGGCTCGCCGTCGTCGGAGAACTCACCCTTCTTGCGGGGAGGAGCGTTGTGACCGCCAGCAACAGGCAGTTCGACGACGAATCCGTTGACCTCACCATTGGATTTGGTCGCAAGCATCCTCGCAAGTACGTGGGATGACACGATGGCGAGAAAGTTGGGCCGATTCAATGTGCCGAGAGCCTCTCCGGAGAATTGCTGAGGACTGAAGCGGATGAAGGGATCTCCCTCGTCCGTAAGGCCCTTTACATCTACCTTCAACTCGACGTCCAGGCCTTGTGAGAGGCGATCAAGGACTCCGGGAATGTATCTGGGAATTCCCGCACCCATAAGGACATAATCCACGCCGGCCAGCATTGCCCCGTAGAGGGACTGCAGCGTTGTTACCTGGATCTTCTCGAGGAGATTGATTCCCACGGAGTTCTCGTGTCCCTGCTTCGCAAGAAAGACCTCGACGAAGCTTCCCGCAACGATGAGCTCCTCCACTTTGCGCGAAGTGTGCATCTTCGCCATCGGCTTCACGGCAAAACGTGCATCAGCTGCCTTGCCCCCTTCGATGAAGTACTTTTCGACGATGCGCTGGGCGGCTGCCTCGTTGGGGAATGCGGCTAGTGCATTGCGCACGTGGCCGCCCGGATCGCCTACTTCAAGTCGTCGAGCGAGAATCGCTCCGAGTGCAACGCCGGACACAACACCGAGTTGGCCTTCACGGGACACGGCGTTGGCAAGACGCCAATCGGACACAGCAGCTCCCATACCACCCTGGATGATGACGGGCAGGCCTGCGTGCATCGGATCGCTTTCGCTCGTTGGTCGGAGGAGGTGGGCAGTATCAGGTCGTTCGACCCGTGCATGGTACAGAAGGTTTCGTCAACTTCCCCCGACTCGAGTCACTAGACACATTGCGCGTCCTCCAATGACCCACCCGACGGAGAACGGCTACTGGTACGATTGGGTAGGGCATAGGGCACCAGGAGCAGACGATGGCATTCGAAGTAGTTGAGTTTCGTGAGCCGACCCCACAAGAGGGTCGACCGTACGAGGAGACGCAGCAGACCATTATCGGCACGTTCGAGGTCGAGGCTGAGGCTATAGATTGTGGGCGGTCCGCGTGGACCGAGGCGCGGACGAGTGGCACCAACGACGTGATGTGGTGGATTGTGCGCGTGCCGGGGGAGACACTCTGCCGCTGGATTGCCGACCGCGGAAGTGAAGAAGAGCAGATTCTTGACCTCACGACCAACAGTCTCATCCCGCTACGACGGTAGGTAACGTTCAGCTAACCGAGTGGGCGGCGGTAGCATCCGGCGTCATGAGCAATACCACTACCACCATCGTTGAAATCTCCGACGCAGCACGCGATCAGATCATTGCGCTGCGTGAAGGTGAGGAGATACCCGATCTCCATCTTGGATTGAGGATCACGGGCGTTGGCGCACAGGGCTTCATCTACGAAACCTCATTCCTCCGTTCAGAAGACATCGTCTCGACGGACCTTGTTGAGGACCATGGCGGGCTTCCCGTGGCAATATCACTCGACAGTGTCGAGAACCTCAGAGGCGCCGTACTCGATCTTTCGGGGGATGGCACCGGACCCGGTCTGGTAATGCGAAATCCAAACGTGCCATCTCCGACACTCGGTGGATCCGATCTGGGCGATTTGGAACTGACAGGAACGACCGAGGAAAAGATCCGGATGCTTCTTGACGAGCGAATCAACCCCGCAATTGCCTCTCACGGAGGCGTAGCGAACCTGATTCGAGTTGAGGGCGAGATCGCGCAGCTGGAACTGGGTGGAGGATGTCAGGGCTGCGGACTTGCAGCTGTGACGCTCCGACAGGGCATCGAACGAGCGATCCTTGACGCGATTCCCGAGATCACCGAGGTTGTCGACGTCACTGACCACGCCATGGGAGCGAACCCGTTCTACTCCTAATCCGTTTCCATGAGTTTGCGCATGGATCGGGTCATGTCGATGGCTTCTCGTCCGGCTTCTTCCCCGATGCGCGGTAGATTCGCTGAACGTCGGTTGTAGAAGGAGTCGCGTTCTTCGAAGGCCTCAGGTTCGGCGCTTTTCTCGGTGTGTTCTGGATGTGCAACCGCCGGCGAGTAGTCCATCGTCGGGGGACTCACATCGGGAGTTGACGAATCTATTGTGGGAGTCGGATCTTGTACCTTCTCTTCAGGCGTGGCATTCTCAGTGGACGGCGCAGCGAGGGCGGCGAATCTGTCCTCGAGCTGGTCGGCGAGCGTCCGCAGAGTTGACACGCGGTCAGACAATGCCTGGTGTTCAGCCTCAAGTTCGTCCTTATCGTCGATCACTCGCTGCTCGCCGGCGGTGCGGTGGGCGCCTGCAACGATGGATGCTGCCTCTTCATGCGCCGATTCAATGATGGCGGCTGCGTCACTGTCGGCTTTCTCTGCGGTAGATTCGGCTGTGATCTCGGCTGCCTTTCTTGTCCCAGCCGCCTCAGCCCTCGCCTCATCAAGGATGGTCTCAGCCTCGTCTCGTGTCTCGGTCATGAGTCGAAACGCGTCGTATCTCGCCTTTGCGAGCAATTGACGCGACGCGTCTTCGGCTTGCTGGTTGGTGTCCGCATCGACGTGGTCAACAACCGCGTCAGTGCCATGCACCTCTTGGTCCGTGATGTGCTTGGTCGTCATTCGACCTACTCCTGCGTGCGCCTCAGGTACTCCGATTGTCCCTGCGTTCCTATCGGCATCCGAAGCGGGAAGGTTGAGAAGAATTTGGGTCGAGCGACCTACGACGAATCCAGCGTCCGTATGGCAGCGAGAGTCTCGAGTATCTCCTCCAGTTCCTGGTAGAACTCAGACCGCTCATCCAGCGTTGCTCCGAGGAGACCACGACTCAGTGCGAGCTTGGTTCCGGTTGCAAAAAGTGCGGAGGACACGGCTTCCTTGTTCGATATGTCACCGTGTGACACGAGCTGATCGCCCATTCTCAGAGCCTTCTCAGCAAGCACGGATTCGGTGAGTTCATTGGATGCTTCCGCTGTCAAAGTCGCAGCGACCACGAAATAGGCTTCAAAGAATGGCCCAAGGACGATCGGGCTCTTCGGATGGAATGACGCCATGTCGAATCCAAGGCGCTCAACAGCCTCTGGGTCAGTGACCGTATACCGCTCGATTTCAGATTCGACATCACGGATGAAGTCATCTGTCGGTGCAAAGAAGAACTCGAACTTGAGGAGATCGCGGATCTCAATAGCCCGAGCCACGGCGGATTCCCGAGTCATGGGCTCGCCGCGAAGAAAGCAAGTGCCGAGTGCGAGTTCCGTGATGCCAGCGTTGACAAAGAAGTGAATGATCGTGTTGCGGTAATAGGCCGCTGCGAGGTGCTTACCCTCACCGATCGAATACACGCTTGCTGTGAGCCCCTCACTCTTCTTCACGACACCAGATACCACGAGCGCATCGAGTGCCGCCTCCACTCCCTGAAGAGATGTGAAGGGGAGATCATCGGTGATGGGCAGGTTGCGGTCATCGACGAAGGCCATGATCGGCTCAAGTCGGTGGGCCGTCTCGGTGATCGTGAGCCCGTGATCCACTTCCGAGAGCAACGCAAGTGTGACCATGCTGATCGCAGTGATCGGTGTGACGTCATTGATTCGGGTGCTGATCTCAAATGCGATCTTCGGGAGAGCTAGACGCCCCTCACCAGATGTGAGGTCCTCGTCGCGTCCTATGCGTTCGCTCAGAGCCAGAGGTTCACCGAATCTGATGTAGATCCGACCGTTCTGTCGTTGCAGAGATCCTATGAACTTCACCGCCCACGAGAACGATTCCTGTTGCTTCTTGCCCCCCGTCTGTTCGTCCGTGTACGAACCCACATCCGTTATCTGGTCGTAGGCAATCGAGACTGGAACGAGGATCACGTCATTGGTGATGCCACGTTGATATGAGTCAGCCACGTACGCGAGAAGTCCGAGTTTCGGCTCCCTGAGCTTCCCGCTCCGCGAACGCCCGCCCTCGACGTACCACTCCAATGCAAACCGCTTCTCCAGGAGATAGTCGATGTACTGTCGGAGGACGAACTTGTATGGCTCGTTCGTTTTGAATTCCCTCCGTATGAAGAAGATTCCCGAGCGCCGCAGGAGCGGCCCAATCAGAAAGAAGTTGAGATTGATGCCGCCTGCCGTGTGGTTCAGCGGTAGTTCGTTCTCGTAGAGGACATGTTGGAAGACAAGATGATCGAAATTCGATTTGTGAGAAGGAAGAAACACGATCGGATCCTTCTCCGCTGCCCGATATATTGACCGTAGGTCTGATTCTGAGTAGTCGATGTCCCTGTGGGCAGCTCGAATGACTCTTGTGGTGATCCCATTGACGATGTCGATCACGTTCGGCGAATGTATGGCGGCAATCTCCTTGAGGTACCTGCCCGTTCGCTGACTCATCCGCTTGTCCGACTTACCCCCCTCGCGGGCAAGTCGATGGATCCCCGCCTGGAACGGCCGACTCCAGAAGAGGTCCTCGCGCAGGAACTTGGGAACTTTGTATCGCAAACCTCGCACATGGCGCTCGGCGCGCTCCAGTGCCTTCCACGCCTGGAGTGCCACGAACTCGCCGAAGGTCGTGCCGTCGGCTGGCCCTCGACCTATCGGTGATGTCCACCGCTTCTCCAGGTCGCTGCGTCGTGCCGGCTCGCCAACAACTATCTGGCATCGATCGGGATGCCGCTTCAACAAATAGCGCTGCGTGAAGATATTGGGGTCACGTGGGTCGCCTGGTTTGAACACGTCAGAGATCCTGACCTGTCGCACTCCGTCGATCTCTTTTGCCAGCCACACCACCCTGATGGGTACACAGAGGGGATCATCCTCCTTCGAGAGGCGCTCACCAATGGCGAGGTCGACAGAGGAGAATCTTCGCTGTCTTCGAGAGGGCGGCAGGTGGAAGACGTCTATCGGGTCAGTGGTTAGTTCCGTTGACTCGTTGATCCATGATGCGATCAACTCAGCTTCAAGCTTGCTTGAAGCGTCCACGAGGCCAACGTACGGGCCGGCCTCAACTGGCCACAACGGCACCGGCGACTCGGTGCTGATCTCGGCAACCTCCCCCATACGCTTATTCTGCGTCTGGCGTCGGCATCATGTCGCCTATTGCATCTATGACCGAAGTGACAGCGGAGGCCGTTGACCCGGCTGCGCTCGCCGCGACGTCGGCCGCGGATGCTATGACGTCGCCTGCGGCGTCCCCTGGCGACGATGCGGCGTCACCGAGATAGGCCGTGATCTGGGCTACGAGGTCATCCGGAAGTGCTTGCTTCATGTAGTCCGCGACCATCGTGACGACTTCGAGAACCTTGTCGGTTGAGAGCCCTGTCTTCTCCTGGATGTCGTTGATGAGATCTTCCATGTCTCCTCCTTCGCAGTCTGGTCATCACCATTCTACAAGGTGCCGCGTCGAGGCCTCTCGGGTCTCGCGAATCCGGACCGGATCGCCCAGGGGCACACGAGATCAACCACGGGTCGACCTGAGCTATTCGTCGCCTGGCATCAGATCTGAGACAGAACCCTTTGTCTTCTCCCACACGCTTGCTGCGGTACCAGCGCTGGACTCCGCGACACTTCCCGCCGTGGACGTCACCGAGGCGCCAGCATCCTTGGCCTTTCCCGCGGCTCCACTGGCAAGATTGCCGGCTCCATCGAGCAGTCCGCCAATCTGATCTGCAACATCGGATGGGAGCTTCTCCTTGATCCACGCAGCGGAGATCGCGACGCCATCTTTGGCCTGCTGTACAGTGACGCCGGTCTTCTCGGCGATTTGGTTGATGAGATCATTCATGTTGTGTCCTCCTCGAACGTGGTGCGCGAGACTACCCGCGGTCGATGTGATTGTCAGGTCAGCTCCAGCCCAATTCATGTAGGCGAGCATCATCAAGTCCCAGGTGGTGTCCTACCTCGTGGAGCACTGTGACGCGGATCTCATCGGTGAGTTCATCTTCAGTGAGATCGAGCGACATGTGCGGATCGTAGAAGATGGTGATCCGGTCAGGGGCGACTCCGAAGTAGTCGATGCCCCGGTCGGGAAGAGGCACACCCTCATAGATGCCGAGAAGACCTCCGCCGTGCGGGTCCTGGTCCCTTGTTGCACGGCGCTCCACGACCACCGCGACATTCTCCATCTCCTCGACGACCCACTGAGGAAGCGCATCGAGCGTCGCCTGCACTGCGGATTCAAACGTTCGTAGGTCCATTGGGCCAGCCTACCCATCGCACAATTGCGCCTCCGATCGAAAACGATGGAGGCGCAATGTGTTGCGGGTGAACCTCACGGAGGGAGGAGGGAGACGTCCCCGCAGCTATGTAATCCGGTTCGGAGGAGAGAGATCTCGTGCCCCGGACGTTGTACTTATCTGACGCTCAGTATACCCCCGGGGGTTCCCTATGTCGACTATTTCTCCTGACTATCACGACCGACGTGGTGGTTGGGTGTACGGACAGGTCGGCGTGGCGCGTTGCCCTATGACTAGTTACCTCTCCAACCCGAGTTTGTGTCTCGATACAAGGGTGTGAGGTGCCGATAAAGGTGGATGCCCATCACAGCCGAACATATCTACAACAAGATCTGCGAGGAATGTGATCGCCCTGCGCTCACGTTCGATAGGGATAACCGCGCCATGTGTCCCCGCCACGCCTCCGTGTTGGTGAGAGCTCAACCCGTCAAGGATGAAATCCCGGTGACCACCGGTTCGAGATGACAGTGCTCGCAGAACACGCCATGAGTACAGGCAGTCGACCCACCAGGCCACCATCCTTCCTCCCTCGGAACACCCGAGGACCGCATTCGGCGTAGTGAGAGCTCAGGAATATCGTGAGCAAAGATCTCTGTGTGGTCAGACAAGGGCCTGTCGCATATGCCACAGCTGAGATAGCCGTTTCCTGCTCCGTTGTTCGATCGTTGTTGCATTGTCCTTTCACCGTAGGGAACAACAGTGACACTTCTTCGTACACGCGCTGGTCGTGTTCACGTCTGACGCGATGGAGATACCATTGGTACGATTCCGCCGTAGCCGATACTGACGGTTTCGGGCGATTAGCTCAGCGGAAGAGCGCTGCACTCACACTGCAGAGGTCACTGGTTCGATCCCAGTATCGCCCACC
>JAMBLH010000245.1 GCA_023336875.1 Actinomycetes bacterium | reverse complement strand
TCTGTCGACATCGCGCTATTTGTGTCGCTCGGTGTTGGAGTGATCGCAGCAGGAGTCGTTGCATGGTTCGTCACCCAGAGAATGACCAAACCGATTGACATGATCCGTTCGACAACGCGAGCGATCGCCGCCGGTAGTTACGCCGAACGCGTCGGGAACGCTTACGTCGAGGAGTTGAACGCGCTAGGACACGACGTGAACCATCTTGCTGAGACACTAGAGGAAACAGAGGAGCAAAGGGCACGATTGCTATCCGACGTGACGCACGAGCTGAGAACACCGCTCACGTCCATCGACGGATTCGTGGAGGGCGCGGTGGACGGAGTGTTCACCACCGAGGAGATGTACGAGGCTGTCACGGATGAGACAGAGCGGCTTCTTCGCCTTGTTGAAGATCTCTCCGTTCTATCAAAGACAGCGGAGCATTCGTTGTCTCTTGAGACCGAGCCAGCGAGGCTCTCGGCTGTCGCCATGGCAGCGACAGATCAATTGCGACTTCAGTATGCCGACCGCTCAGTGGACGTGGATGTCACCATCAACTCTGATCCGGAGGTTGCCGCTGACGAGCGAAGACTCATCCAGGTTGTGACAAATCTTCTCGTCAACGCTCTTGGTCATGTTGATGAGGGCGGGACAGTGAACGTTGTGGTGGACGGTGATGGAGCTAGTGCGTACCTCACCGTATCCGACGACGGCATTGGAATCCGTCCCGGTGAGCTCGATCGGGTGTTTGACCGCTTCTTTCGTGGTAGCAACGCCGGGAGGCGATCGGGAACCGGCCTTGGGCTACCTGTCGCTCGCGGTATCGCCGAGGCTCATGGTGGATCGCTTGTAGCTTCGTCCGAGGGACCCGGTCGGGGAGCGGCATTCAAACTAGAAATTCCGCGCTCGTAGATGGTCTGGTCGTGCTCCGCAGCGTCGGTCAGTACAAGAACATGCCGAGGATCACCGACACCGTCAGAAACGCTGCAGATAGCCACACGACAGCGCGAATCCAGCCAGGGAAGGTTCTCACTTGGCGTTGCGTGGCTGACTCGGTCTGTGAATCCATACGGTGTCATCGTACACGAGGTGGACCGAGGAGGTCGAATGGGGTGCGGTAACGACACATCCCTGCGACAATTCCAGAGTTCCCTATGAAAGATGCTCGATGTCAGGCAACGCCGCGTTCTCCATGAAAGACACCGCCATCGTCTCGGTTTCACATGTCGATGCACCCGAGGTTGTGCCGTCTTCACGCTTCGATGAGATACTCGCCGAAACGTACGAGCGCGTAGGCGCGCAACCAGGACTGCTCGAAAGCCTCGCGGGGATCAAGGAACGACGGTGGTGGCCCGAGGGATACCTTTTCACTGACGCAGCGGCCGCGGCCGGCGCCAAGGCAATTGAGGCCAGCGGTGTGAGAGTCGAGGACATCGGTCTTCTCATCGACACATCTGTGTGTCGCGATCGGCTCGAACCTTCATCTGCAGTTACCGTGCACAACGCCCTTGACCTGCCCAGCTGGTGCCTCAATTTCGATCTCTCGAATGCGTGCCTCGGATTTGTGAACGCGCTCCAAGTTGCAGGCAACATGATCGACGCGGGGCAGATCGACTACGCGGTGATTGTCGACGGGGAGGGAAGTAGAGACCTTCAAGAAGCAACGCTCGCTCGTCTTGCTGGTGCAGACGCGACGATGGCTGATCTCTTCTCCGAGTTCGCATCTCTCACGCTTGGATCCGGTGGAGCTGCTGCAGTTGTCGGCAGGCATTCTGAGAACCAGGGCAGTCACAACGTCGTCGGTGGAATCGCCCGAGCTGACACAAGCCATCACAACCTGTGCGTCGGCAATCTTGATCAGATGCGCACGGACACCAAGTCACTCCTCAATGCCGGGCTGCAGGTCTCGAAACTGGGTTGGGGCGATGCGCCTGACGCGTGGTTGGATGCTGATCGGTACATCGTCCATCAGATCTCTCAGGTCCACACCGCCATGCTGTGTGAGACGCTTGGTATCGACCCTGCGAAGGTGCCGCTCACCTTTCCACTCCTCGGCAATGTAGGTCCAGCCTCGATTCCAATCACGCTCTCCATGGAGTCCGATTCTCTCAAGCCGGGGGACCAGGTGCTTCTCCTCGGGATCGGTTCGGGACTGAATGCGGCCGCAATGGAACTGATCTGGTGACAGAAGGGCCCGTTTCATCGGCGACCCTTCCTCCCCACGGCCTTCAGGGCCTCAAGTCAGAATGGTCCAGGCTCGTCACAACTTCTGGGCTCGACGACATTGGTCGTACGTGGCACATCCTCGACAACGGTGTGCAGGATCCGAAGATCACGCTGCTGTGCGTTCACGGAAACCCGACATGGTCCTATCTCTGGCGAGATCTGCTCGTCGAGGCATCCGAAGATATCCGCGTAATTGCCATCGACCACCTTGACATGGGTTTCTCCGAGCGCACCGGGACGGTCCGTCGACTCTCTCAGCGCATTGATGACCTCTCAGCATTGACCGACGAACTGGAGCTCACAGGTCCTGTCGTGACCGTCGCCCATGACTGGGGAGGGCCCATCTCGCTGGGATGGGCAGAACGCCATGTCGGTCAACTCGCTGGGATCGTGCTGATGAACACGGCGGTGCATCAGCCTGCCGGTTCACCCGCACCATCGCTGATCAGAGCTGTCCGTCTGCCGGGCGTGTTGAAGAACCTGTGCGAGACAACGCCAGCCTTCATCCGAGGAACCATGGCACTTTCCAGACCTCGACCGTCCAAGGCGGTCCGCGATGCGTATGAGGCACCTTATCTGGGCAGGGGTCGACGAGCAGCGATCGCAACCTTCGTCGAGGACATTCCGCTGAGTGAGGACCACCCCAGCAGTAGCACCCTCGATGCTGTCGCTGCTGGCCTCACGGATCTCGAAGATGTGCCTACGCTCCTTCTATGGGGTCCGTCAGATCCTGTCTTCTCCGATCTGTATCTGCAGGACTTCGAGGAGCGGCTACCCAACGCAAGTGTTCACAGGTTCGTCGGCGCAAGCCACCTGACACCAGAGGACGCCGATGTTGCGTCAGCCGTGTACTCGTGGATCGGCCAACTCGGTACCGATGGCCAGCCACTCACCACCGAAGCGGTGCAGGAACCCCTCTGGTCAGCGATCGAGAGAAGAGCGACGGACCAGGATGTTGCCATCGTTGAGATGGGTCCAGATGGAGCTTCAAGGTCGGTCACATTCGCCGAGTTCTCCAACGATGTGGAACGTGTTGCTGGTGGTCTTGTGGAACTGGGCGTGGTGAGGGGCGACCGAATCGCGATGCTCGTTCCGCCAGGCATAGATCTAGCGGTAAGCATCTTTGCAACATGGTGGGCTGGCGCCGTGCCTGTGCTCGCGGACGCCGGATTCGGTCTTCGCGGAATGGGTCGGGCTCTCAGGAGTGCCGACGCTGGCTTCGTGATCGGAATCCCCAAGGCGCTGGCGGCTGCAAGAACGATGCGATGGCCAGGGATTCGGATCTCGACCGGGCCTATGTCGAGTGCCCAGCAACGCCTCACCGGCTCTGTTGCGTCACTGGATGACCTTCGGGATCGTGGCAGGGGAGTCACGCTACCGACGAGGCCCGGTCCAAACGATGACGCAGGAGTGGGATTCACATCAGGTTCAACGGGACCCGCCAAAGGAGTCACCTACACGCACCATCAACTGCAGGCTCAGCGCGATGCGCTGGTTCGGCTCTACAGCATCGATGCCAGTGACAGCCTCGTTGCAGCTTTTGGCCCGTTCGCTCTCTTTGGCACGCTCATGGGAATCCCCTCCGTGGTCCCTGACATGAAGGTCACATCGCCCGGGAGCCTGACGGCGAACGCACTTGCCAACGCGATTGCCGCGATCGATGCCACACTTGTGTTCGCGTCACCTGCTGCGTTGAGCAACGTTGCGGCTACAGCTGGCGAATTGTCATCGGATCAGGCCGCAGCGATGGCTAATGCCAGGCTTCTGCTTTCTGCCGGCGCTCCGGTACCTGTGGAGACGCTCAGGGCCGCCGCTGCCGTTCTCCCCAATGCGCAAGCTCACACGCCCTACGGCATGACGGAGGTGATGCCTGTTGCAGATATCAGTCTGGCTGAGATCGATACGGTTGGAGTCGGGGAGGGTGTGTGCGTCGGTTACCCGGTTGAAGGGGTCGATGTGGCAATTAGCGCGATAGACGAGCACGGCAGTGCGGTCGGTGCGCTCACCTCAGACACAGGAGTCCTCGGCGAGGTATGTATCAGGGCAACCCACATGAGGGATGGGTACGACAAACTCTGGTTGACTGAGCATTACGCCTCCCAACCTGTTGGTTGGCACCGAAGCGGCGATGTTGGGCATTTTGACGATGAGGGCAGGCTGTGGATCGAGGGCAGGATCGGGCACGTCGTCACGACGCCAGTAGGTCCAGTGACACCCGTTGGTATCGAACATGCCGTATCTCTTCTCGAAGATGTAGAGCTCGCGGCGGTTGTTGGAGTCGGACCGGTCGGTACGCAACAGACCGTCGTGGTATTGACTCTGGTTGAAGGCGTGCGTCGTCCGAGTCTCGCCGACGAGGATCTTGCTGATCGAGTTCGCGAGATCACACATCCGGTTGATATTGCCGCGGTACTAGTTGTCGCGGCGCTTCCGGTCGACAAGCGTCACAACTCGAAGATCGATCGCACACGCATCGCGGCGTGGGCAGAGAATGTGCTGTCCGGCGGCCGGATGGGCCGCATATGAGAGTTCTCGTTACTGGCTCCACGAGCCTCTTTGGCGGCACCATCGTCAACCAGTTGATCGACCGCGGCGACGACGTGTCCGTGTTCCAGCGCCATCCGAGCGGAATCGATGTGCTGGAGCATCTCGGTGACGTTGCCGATGCCGACGCAGTGTCCGGGGCTGTGACCGGCGTAGAGGCCGTCATACATGTTGCTGGGCTTGCGTCAGTATCCGGCGCCTGGGAGACGTTCGAGTCGACGAATGTGATCGGGACAAGGAACGTTATCGATGCAGCTCGCAGGAACGGTGTTTCGAGGTTCGTACAGATCTCATCTCCTTCGGTGGCCTATGTAGGCAAGTCTCTCATCGGAGCCTCCGCTGGATCCGCTGACCCCACAACAACGAGGGGCCACTACGCGACGAGCAAGGCGATTGCAGAACAACTCGCCCTTGCTGCCGATTCCTCTGACGTCTCGGTCGTCGCGATCCGACCCCATCTCATATGGGGACCGGGTGACACACAGCTCATCGGCCGGATCGTGGATCGGGCGAGACGTGGCAGGCTCGCCATCGTCGGCACGGGAGCGGCGTTGATCGACACCACCTACATCGACAATGCGGCTGACGCTGCCATTGCTGCACTTGACGGTGCTCTCGATCTGGGCGGCAGATCGTTTGTGGTGACGAATGGACAGCCGCGACCAATAGGCGAACTCATCAACCGAATCGTGATGTCAGCAGGCATTGCACCGCCACGTATCAAGGTCCCGTATCGCGCAGCGAAGACAGGGGGAAGCGTTGCAGAGCGGATTTGGGAGCGCCGCTCAACAGACAGCGATCCACCCATGACGAGTTTCCTCGCCGAACAACTCGGAACCGCTCACTGGTTCGACCAGCGCGAGACAAGGGAAGCACTCGGCTGGGTGCCAAGCGTGAGCCTTGCCGAGGGATTCACTCGACTCGCAGCGTCGTATGAGGCCTAGCAGTCGGCGAGTGCGCTGAGTGCCTGGCAGATCTGGGTTCGCCGCTCAGGCAGCGTTCCGACAATCTCGGTCATGAATGACCTTCGGATGGGTTGGAGGTTGTCGAACGATGCGACGCAGGGGACACCCAGGCCCTCTTGGCTATCGAGCGAGATCTCAGTGGGTATGCCTCGGATCGACCGTGTAATGGGTGCAACGACGATCCAATCCAACACCGGAATCACCTCTGTGCGAGACACCACCAGCACCGGCCGTCGCTTGTCTTCAGCCTGTGCCCACCAAATGTCGCCCTGTGCGGGATTCACCACGGTTCGTCGGCAATCATCCGGCGCGTCGCTTCATCTGTCCATGCGACCTCTTGAGTCGACTGGGGAGTGTCGATGTAGCCCTGGATGATCGCATCCGCCGTCGTCTTGCGCTGATGAGCGTCGATCAGGGAGCGCAGTCCCTTCCGAACGGCATCAGAGCGAGAGTCGACGATCCCTTCAGCGACAAGGCGGTCAACATCGATGGCGAGGTTCTCGTCGATTCTGGTCACAAGTTGTGTCATGCGAACAGCATACCGTGATGCAATGCATGTGTCCATGCGTTCGTCATGGTGTCACGGCTGGGATGTGCGAGATTCTCGGACCCGCCACGTGGCCTGCCACTGGAAGGTGCGTTCCTCGTCTCCCCACTCCGACTTGAGGAACTCAAGGATGGAGAGGATCTCGTCGTCGGTGAGAATCCCTGCGAACGTAGGCATGCCGGAAGGAAACCCCTGGAGCCCATCTCTGATGATTCCGAGGAGAAGTCCATCATCATGGTGCCATGTGTGGCCCGTCGCGTCGTGAGGTGGTGGCGGGTACACGCCGTTCTCGTCCGGAGTCATCCAGTTGGGATCTCCAGCGAGGTCGGCCCTGTGGCACGACGCACAGTTCTCTGCGTAAAGATTCTTCCCTGCTGCGATCTGGTAGACGTTCAGTGCCGGAAGTGGGGGAGCGGTGTCATCTTCAAAAAGGCCCCGGAAGCCCGGAGGGGCAGACGCGGCGTCCTCTGGGACGGACGAACTCGAGCAGGAGGCGAGCACAAGACCAAGAGTTCCGATAACCGCAAGGACCCTGACGATCATGGCATCATGGGCCTACGCGAGATGTGAGTCGACTGCATCTGCCACCTGTTCTCCCAAGCTGCGCGCGCGTGCGAGCGCAGCGTCGTGGCGAGCGATGATCCCTGAGGTGTCACCGCCAAGACCGTCGAGGTTGATCCGCACGTTGAGCGAGGCTCCCTCTGCGGCTGCCAGCGCGCACACGCCAGCGACGCCAGCATCCGTGACGGAATTCGGATTCCCGTCGCGTGCTGCGACCAGCGCCAATTCCAATGCCTCGATGGTCCGTTCGAGCACCTCGAGCGGCACGATTGTGGCGTCCAGGTTCGCCACAGCCATGGCCGCCTCACGGAGAGCGCTGTCCTCGTCGGTCGTACGGGGCAATCGGATTGCGTCGAGCACACTATTGAAGGCGGCGGTGTCCCTATCGACCGCACCCAGGAACCAGTCCTTCAGCGACTGCGCGTCACGGCCTGCGGCCTCCATCGTGGGCCTGGAGTCCTCCATGCCCTGTTTTGCAAACGTGAGTGATGCCACCATCGACGAAAGGGCAGCGGAGAGTGCTCCGGCCAACGCCGCCACCGACCCTCCGCCTGGCGCAGCAGAGTCATGGGAGAGGACGTCGATGAACCCAGCGACTGTCTCGGTGATGAGTCCTTCCTGCTCGCCACGGAATCGATACTCGACGATCTTCGTGTTTGGGTCGAAGTCGCTGATCTCATCGAGACCCAAAGAGACCACTGCCATACGGACTCGGTCCGCTTCGGGAATCGCCGTGGTCCGACCCTGTGCCGTAAGGAAGTGGTCGCCAGCTGCGAGCATCGCTTCAAGGGGAACAAGACCCACAAGCTCCGAGCCGGTAACCCGCATCCCACGTTCGGTTGCTTCTTGTCTACATGCTTCGAACACCTCATGCATTGGCGCAACCGATGAGTCCGTGAGGTTCAACGACACTTGTGCCCTGTCGTACTCATCGATGTACCAGCCGACGCCCTTGACCTCTTGGAATCTTCCCGGTGCGAAGACGGTCTTGTTGTTCTCGTCCTTGATGATCTTCCCCGCCGCATTTCGGGTTGCGGTGCCCAGTGTGCGGACGGCCGAGGCGACCTGATGCGCCAGACGTCTGTCTGAGGTGTTGAGGTTCACGTTGTACGCGATCAGGAACTGCCGAGCGCCGATTGCCGTTGCGCCGGCACCGGCGTTGAGCGCCGGACCGAAGTCTGGAGCGTCCTCACGGGCCGCGAGCCCTTCATACTCGCCACTTCGAACCTCAGAGAGTGAGCGTCTGAGATCGATAGCGGCGTGCTCATAGAGGTATACAGGAATGCCGAGTTCGCTTCCCACCCGGGCGCCGAGTCTTTGGGCGATCTCGACGCAGTCCTCCATCGTGGCGCCCTCGACAGGTATGAAGGGGCACACGTCGGTTGCCCCCATTCGGGGGTGCTCACCACTGTGCTGCGTCATATCGATGAGCTCCGCTGCCTTCGCAATGGCGCGGAACGCTGCCTCTTCCACAACTTCGGGTGAGCCGACGAACGTGACGACCGTGCGGTTGGTTGCGACACCTGGGGCGACATCGAGGAGTTCCGCTCCGTCGCCAGCCGTGATCTCTGCTGTGATGGCATCGATGACCGAGCGATCAGCACCCTCCGAGAAATTCGGCACACATTCGATGAGCTTCATGAGACCTCCGTGGCGTATCGGTCATGAGGCTACCGCGCGACGCAATCGAATCCGGTGCGAGGCTATCGTCGCGCTACCGACGGAGGTACATGGCCGACCAGCCAGTCACGATCTTTCATCTTGAGTTACCGCTCGTGAGTCCATTCTCCACGTCGGGTGGTTCGATCGCGTCGCGGAGCATCGCTCTC
>JAMBLH010000244.1 GCA_023336875.1 Actinomycetes bacterium | reverse complement strand
CCACAGTGACTGATCCAACATCGATCATGTCCAAGTCCCCAACCCTGAACCAGCTGGTCTCAAGATCCACCATCGATCACCGTTTCTCTCTCGCCGCAGCGCGATTCTCCGCGGCGACTGAGCCGGCCACTTGGGCTATTCCACAGTGACCGAGACCATTGCGCCCCTATCGGGTTGGCCATCGTCATCGACGCTTCCAACGAACACTACAACGGATCCGATGGGCCCATCGTCGATGGCCGCCTCGAAGCTCTGCCATGCGTCGGTGTCGCCTCTCAGGGCAATGGTCTGATCCGTCAACGTCACACCGTCCGTGACTAATTGGACGTGTACCGATGTTGCACCAGGCGCAACGTATCCGTCAACGGGGATGGGGTACGTGCCGGGACCGGGTGTTGGATTGACGACGACCACCGATTGCGATGCTGTTACTCCCACGGGAACAGCATCGGTGGACGCGCGGGCCACGTCGACCACCAGAGAGGCGGGTGACGCTGTTGTAAAGGCGCGTGCGACGATCGGTACGTCGTCCAGGGCATGGATGTCGATCGCGAGATGATCATCGCGGCGGAACACGTAGACCGCTCTCACAAGATCGCCCTCGAGGAGGCTGTCCGCAATGGCAGAGACCTTGACCCCAGGGGGCAGAGCAATCCTGACAACACCTGCGTAGGGGATCACAGACACCCCGGTTGGTCCCAGAGTGCCAGCGGGTGCAGCGGAGACCGCGCCAAAAGTCACTGTGATGCGCTCACAGGTCGCTGAGGGGTCCCACCGTATGTCGGCAACGGATGCTGCGTCGCCCGTATCCTCGCCAAGCGCTGCGATCAGACCGTCGTCCCCGAACGGTAGGTCGCCGGCAATACAGATCTCGTTGCTTGGTGCACGGGTTGTTGTTGTGGCGACGGATGTTGTCGTGGTGATCGACACTTCCTGGGACCCGGGCGAACATGCCGATATGACAAGAGCGAATCCAACAATGGCGATGAGTCGATACATCCAGCGACCTTACCCTGCACCGGCTTTCATCATCGACCAGGACCGCGTCGCCGACGCATCACTGGCATGATAGTTTTCCCCAATGCCATTCGCAGCGCCAGATCGAGACCTCGCCGTCAGTCTTCTGCTCGGCACACAACCCGGCGAGCCTCTCATGATGGAGGCTCGGCGCCTGCGTGACTCGGGGCATGATCGTTCGATCACCTACTCGAGAAAGGTTTTCATCCCGATCACGACCCTCTGTAGGGACACCTGCACCTACTGCACGTTCGTCAAGCCCCCCGGCGCGGGGGGTGAGTATCTGACTCCCGAGGACGTCCTGGCAATCGCCAGGGCCGGTGACACGCTGGACTGCACCGAAGCCCTTTTGACGCTTGGCGACCTCCCTGAGGAGAAGTGGCCCCAGGCCGCGGAGTTTCTCGAACTCCAGGGCGTGAGTTCAACCATCGAATACGTTGCACAGATGTCCGAGCTGATCAGGGCAGAGACTCGGCTCTTCCCTCATGCGAATCCGGGAATCATGGACGAAGCAGCGATCGAACTGCTCAGGCCGAGCAATGTGTCCATGGGGCTGATGCTCGAGAACATCTCGCATCGACTGACCGAACCTGGCATGCCACATCACAACTGTCCCGACAAGGTCCCCTCCGTGCGTGTCGAGACGATCCGTGCAGCAGGGCGCCTGAGGGTGCCGTTCACCTCAGGAATCCTTGTCGGTATCGGGGAGACGCCCGAAGAGGTTGTGGACAGCTTGTTCGCTCTCGCCGCCCTCCAGAAGGAACACGGCCACATTCAGGAATTCATCATCCAGAACTTCAGGGCGAAGGCGAATACCCGCATGCGTCATGCCCCTGAGCCAGAGATCCCGTATTTCGTGCGCGTTGTCGCCCTTGCGCGCTGGATCCTTGGAGCGGAAGCAAACGTGCAGGTCCCGCCGAATCTCACAGAGGACTTCTCGGTGTACATCGATGCAGGGATCAACGACTGGGGCGGTGTGAGCCCCCTCACCATTGACTGGGTAAACCCCGAAGCACCATGGCCTGCGCTCGAGAAGCTCGAGGCGGTTACCGCTGCGGCGGGATTCACGTTGCGCCCCAGGTTGCCGGTGTATCCCGAGTACATGACGGACGGCTGGATCGACTCAGGATTGCTGCCATCTGTCGTAGACCGGTCCACGTTGGATGGCTACGCTGATATCTCAGGATCGATTCCTCTTCCAGCCCCAACAATGTCCGGACCGCAATGACCACGATCACATTTCTCCAACTCCGTCCTGCCGATTCCGTCAACAATGTGTGGGCGGCGACGCGACGCAACGAAGGAACGCTTGCCGTCGAGGTGGTCTCCCCGACTGCCGAAGACGTCGTCGAGGCCGAAAAGGGGGGACTGCTTCTGGTCTGCGGAACCGAGGATCTGCCAGCACCTGCATACGCCCTCACACCACACCAGATCAAGGTGTCGCGCAAGGGAGCCATACCGGGTTGGCGGATCACTGTCGTTGACGCTGGAACACGGATGGAGGTCATGGATGCGCTGGCATTCACGAGAGCATCATTCCTCCGCACGTCTCGCTCGTCAGTTCGCCAAGCTGCTGAGTTGACGGGTCTTCCCGGCATCGATGTGGCTGTGTCCACGTTCGTTGACACTGTCGAGGATGCTCTCAATGCAGTCTCTGATGGCGCAGGTGACCTTCTTCTCCGAGATTGGGATACAGAGAGGATCGGCGAGCTGCGCGATGCGTTGGCATCAGGTCAACTTGTCGAGCGCACGGTATTCCCCATCGACATCACCTACGACGCGGCGGCGGGCGAACTCGACCAGGGAACGTTTGCCACGTATCTGAATCAGATCGATGGACGTGGCCGTGCGCGGCCGCGTACCAACTGGGCGCCAGGAAGGGATGTCTCCACCCCCAAGCCGGACACACGAATTTCCGCAGCATGGCCAGATGAGAAGTGGCGAGAGGGTGAAAGGGTGTCGCTTCATGATGCGACACCTGAAGTCGCCGCCATCCTCAACACCGCTCTCGACGGCACCGCGCCGTCGCGCGACGACGTCGAGGTGCTTTTCGGCGCACATGGTGGCGATGTGGAGGCCATTGCCGATGTTGCCGACACGCTACGCCAACGGATCGTGGGCGACGATGTGACCTTCATCGTGAACAGGAACATCAACTACACGAATCAGTGCTATTTCAAATGCGGCTTCTGCGCGTTCTCAAAGGGTCCCCGGTCCCTCGATCTTCGGGGCGAGCCTTATCTCATGTCGATCGAAGAAGTTGCCGATCGGTCCGAGGAAGCGTGGGATAGAGGAGCGACAGAGGTCTGCCTTCAGGGCGGCATCCATCCCGAGTTCACAGGTCAGTTCTACATCGACGTCGTTGAGGCGGTCAAGCTGCGTGTGCCGGACATGCACATTCACGGTTTCACACCGCTTGAGATCTGGCAGGGAGCTGAGACCGCGGATGTCACTGTTCGCCAGCTTCTTATTGCGCTCAAGGACGCAGGACTTGGCACACTCCCCGGCACGGCAGCGGAGATTCTCGACGACGATGTGCGATTGACGCTCTGCCCTGACAAGGTCAGGACGAGCCAATGGTCCGAGGTCATGCTTACCGCCCACGACATTGGTCTGCGCACCACATCCACGATCATGTTCGGGCACGTTGACGGTCCGCGTTCGTGGGCCAACCATATTGAGGTGCTGCGCGCGATCCAACGCAGGACAGGAGGGTTCACGGAATTCGTGCCGCTTCCCTTCGTCCACATGGGGTCTCCGATCTGGCTCAGAGGGCAGTCGAGACCCGGCCCGACCTGGGACGAGGTGATCCTCATGCATGCGGTTTCGCGGATAGCGTTCATGGGTCTCATCGACAACATCCAGGCATCGTGGGTGAAGCTGGGTCTCGATGGCGCTGAGGCACTTCTGCGATCAGGGTGCAATGACGTTGGCGGAACGCTTATGGACGAGTCCATATCGAGGGCCGCCGGGGCCGATCACGGGACAGAGGTGTCCGCTGCCGACTTCCGAAACCTCATATCTGACCTGGACAGGAACCCTGTAAGACGCAACACGATCTACGAACCGATAGAAGTCGGACTGACGATCGTCTAGGAGGCTGTTGATTGATGTCGTTGGTAAGATCGGCGATCAGCCGCATTACTCGCAAAGGACTCGTTTCCGCTACTCCTTGTGGGGAATTGCGGAGACGAGGCCACAGCGAGTGGTGATGGATGGTCGTCGAGGTGGCCGACATGCATTATTCAGCAGTCTCCTAGATGCCGTACCCTG
>JAMBLH010000243.1 GCA_023336875.1 Actinomycetes bacterium | reverse complement strand
GCAACGTCATGCAGATCTGCGAGATTCTTCACGATCTCAAGCGCGTCATCGAAATTGCCGTCGATCGGCACGATGGTCGCTCCGTGTGCAATCGCTTGAGCGAGTTTCCCCGCAGCGATCTTTCCTGCGGGCAGCACAACGATGCACCCAATCCCAGCCCTCGCGGCATACGCAGCTGCCGACGCCGATGTGTTCCCCGTCGAAGCACAGGCAACAGCAGTGGCCCCCTCCTCAACCGCCTTGGAGACAGCGAGCGTCATTCCACGATCCTTGAACGAGCCGGTCGGGTTCATGCCTTCGAACTTGAGGTAGACGTCCCGAGCTACGAGATCCGATACGAAAGGTGCAGGGATCAACGGCGTATCGCCTTCGAGCAACGTGACTATCGGCGTTGCATCCGACACGGGTAGGCGATCACGGAACTCCTCGATCACACCCCTCCACGTCATCGGCTGGGACCAAGGACACGGATGACAGAACCGATGTCGGTTACCTCGTCGATCGTCGAGAGGGACCGAAGTGCTTCGCGTTGGGCGCGCTCAGGTGCAGGGTATGTGACAACAATCAGATCCGCTTTCGTTTCGCCGCCTTCCTGCCACACGGACCGTATCGAGACGCCAGCGTCTCCGAACCCGGAGGCGATCTTGGCGAGAACTCCAGGCTTGTCGTCAACAATCAGGCGTACGTACCACTCCGTGGATACGTCCTCGAACGCAACGAGTTCTCCCGGCGAGAACCTGATCCGAGGAGCAACCTGGGCACCGGCAAGCGTTTCTCGTGCGGCATCGATCATGTCGCCGAGTACGGCCGTCGCCGTTGGATCACCTCCCGCTCCCGGTCCAGCGAACAGCAGCGATTCGATCGTGGGGCCCTCGATGAAGATCGCGTTCGTTGCTCCTCGGATGCCTGCCAGTGGATGATCGAGTGGGATCATTGCCGGGTGGACGCGGGCGCTGATACCAGCTTCAACACGTTCGCACACGCCGATCAGCTTCACCACATATCCGAAGTCCTCTGCAAAACCGATGTCAACCGCAGTGATGGCCTCGATTCCTTCGTGGTACACATCGCCAATGCCGACCCAAGTGCCGAAGGCGAGCGAAGCGAGAATCGCAGCTTTCGCCGCAGCGTCTGCTCCAGAAACATCGGCGGTGGGGTCAGGCTCGGCATAGCCGAGAGTCTGAGCCTCCTTGAGAGCAACGTCGTAGGCTGCTCCCTGTTCACTCATCTGGGTGAGGATGAAGTTCGTCGTGCCGTTGACAATGCCAAGAACTCGGTCGATCTTCTCGCCTGCGAGCGTCTCGGACAGTGGACGGATTATTGGGATGCCACCGCCTACGGCCGCTTCGAACAGGAACGGCACGCCTGACTTCTCCGCAGCGGCGATCAACTCGGGACCGCGGGCCGCAATGAGTTCCTTGTTCGCCGAAATGACAGGCTTCCCAGCCTCCAGCGCCCGGAGGATGAGATCTCCAGCAGGATCGAGGCCACCCATGACCTCCACAACGAGGTCAACGCTGGGGTCGTCGACGACCTCCTCGAGTTGATCGGTGAGCAGACCCGGCGTGAATGAGAACGGTCTCTGCTTCTCGAGATTCTGCACGCCGACGCGGCGCACATCAAAGGTGAGCCCAGTCTTCGACGAGATCGCTTCCGCGTCACCGATGAGCCTTGACACAAGGGTTCCGCCGACGGTTCCCGCTCCGAGAAGGCCAATGCCAATTGATCGTTCCATGATGCACGAAGATAGCTGTCAGCTTTCAGGTATCAGCCTTCAGCAGCATTCTCCATGAACCTCCGCTGACTCCGGGCAGCTGACGGCTGAATGCTGATAGCTGACCGCTCCTAAGACCTACAGGTGAGGCCGAAAACGGCCGAAAGCATCTTCATGAACCGAACCACCTTCGCGCGCGCCGCGGCTGTCCTCGTGATGGTCACGATGCTTGCGTTGTCGGCTCTGCCAGTGCCGGTCGTCGCATCCGAGGCGACCGGGCCTGAAGAGACTGCCGAACCAGAACCCGTCGAGCCGCTCGCACCCGCTCCACCCACGGAACCGGTCGAACCGGACACTGTTGAACCGGACACTGTTGAACCGGACACTGCCGCACCAGACGATTCAGTCGAACCGATCGAGCCGGTCGCACCTGTTGCACCGCCACAGCCGCCAGCACCACCACCAGGACCACCCGGCGCAACATTCACGCCCGTCATTCGGATCGACGTTGTTCGCGACCTTGTCTTCCCGATCGTCGGCACGACTCGGTATTGGTCAGGGTTTGGAGACTGCCGCGACCGTTGCACGAGAGAGCATCACGGCGTCGACATCATGACCTACGACTGGAAAGGGCTGCCAGTTGTTGCAGCACACTCAGGGACGGTTACCAAGATCACGGACGATGAAGGGAACGCGGGGTGCTCCATCCGCATCCGGTCGCGAGACCGCTGGGAGACGCGCTACCTGCACCTCAACAACGACACACCCGGAACCGACTCCGCCGGATACGACTGCGTGGCACCAGGCATCGAAGTCGGCACAAGAGTGGCCGCCGGTCAGCTGATCGGTTGGATCGGTGACAGCGGGAACTCGGAGAAGACCCAGCCGCATCTGCATTTCGAACTTCGCAACCGATCTGGCTATCCGATCGACCCCTACAAATCGTTGAGGAAGGCAGACATGGTGACCTATGAGTGGCTCTCTACTGACATTGCTGCCGCGTCGATCCTGCTCTCCCAGGCGAACCAAGCCGACGGTGCATCCTACGTGTTCGTTGTAACCCGAGAGGACTTTCCCAAGATCGTTGTGAGCGAGATCATGGCATCCATTCTCCAGGCGCCGCTGATCGTGATCGATCGCGAGAACCCACAACCTGCACTTGATGAGATCTCTCGGCTCAACCCGAGCCGAATCCTCGTCCTCACAAACGACAAACCTACCTGGTTGATGGAGCGCATGGTGGATATGGCGATGATGGTTGAGACGGCGGCTGTTCCCGGTCCACCTCTGAAGCCGATAAACAGGTTCTACCTCGAATTGGACATGCCTGAGGTGGAACCGAAAATGCCCGACCGATTCGCGACAATCATCACTGGCCGTGTCGACCGGATCTGGCGCTCCCGACAGGACGAGTATTCAACCTTCATCGAGAAGCACCGATCCGTCGTGCTCATCGATACCCGATGGGCGAAACGGAATATTGGTCAGAAGTCGAAGAACTCACCGGGCAGGCATGCAGACAAAGACCTTCTTTGGTGGAACACCGGCGACGGCTGGATACCCACCATGACGCTCCACCAGATCCCGGATCCGGGTTTCGCCTATCTGACCGAGCGCCAGGCAACACCATGGAATCTGGCTTTCCTCGGATCACTCGCGGAAACGCCGCCAATGCCTGTCTGGAAGGGCTGAGCGGGCAAGCCCTCAGACCATTAGGGTTTCGCCATGACCCGTTTCGTCGATGGCCCCATTGTCGAAGTCTCAGTTTCGATCGAGGCCCCCCTTGCCGACGTATGGGAACTCGTCACGGACATCAATCTGCCCGGCCGATTCCAGGATGAGTTCGTCGAGGCGGAATGGATCGACCCAGGGCCTACGCTCGAAGCACGTTTCCTTGGACGCAACAACAGGGGCGACAGAACATGGGAGACGACGTCATGGGTGACAACGTATCAACCGATGCGTGCCTTCGGTTGGTCAGTGAGCGACCGCGACAATCCAGGCGCAAAATGGACCTTCTTTCTGGAGGACAGTGGCGACGGCACGCTTCTGCGCTACCACCGCGTGCTCGGACCGGGGCCAAGCGGACTCACGGCCGCGATTGAGGGGAACCCCGATGCTGAGGAAGAGATCATTGCTT
>JAMBLH010000242.1 GCA_023336875.1 Actinomycetes bacterium | reverse complement strand
CTCATATCTCGAACTCGATATCTACATCGAGGTCAGGATCGAAGGTGAACACGATCGATCCGATCCGAACATCGTCTCCCGATTCGGCTCCAGCTTCCCTCAGCCCGTCAACGATTCCGCTTCGCTCAAGACGCTCCGACACGAACTGGGCAGCATCGGGATCCGTAAGATCTGAAAGGTTGACGGCCCTGACGGCAGCGATTCCCTCAACTACCCACTCCGGCCCATCCCTTCTGACCGTGAAGTCGTCGCGCAGGGGACGGTGGAGCACGAACCCGTCGCGTTCGGGCGTTGCGAGTTCGACGGATGCAACAACGTCTGCAATGCGGTACATCAGGTCGTCGATGCCCTCACCCGTGAGTCCCGAGAATTCGATTACGTCGTCGTCCAAATCGAAACCTTCGTCGATTGACGGGTCGAGCACATCGGACTTGGACAGCGCGATGATCCGTGGCATCGCTGCGAGCTCCGGATTGTGCGACGCAAGTTCAGCGAGAAGGACCGCGAGTTGTCGACTGGGGTCATCGTCCTGTAGTTCAGAGGGGTCGAGCAGCACAACGAGAGCTCTTGCCCTCTCCGTGTGTCTCAGGAACTCGTGGCCAAGGCCCTTGCCTGAAGCCGCGCCCTCGATCAAACCAGGGATATCCGCGAGAACCATCTCACGGTCTCCAACCGTGACAACGCCGAGATTCGGACTCAGGGTGGTGAACGGATAATCAGCGATCTTCGGCTTTGCCGCCGATACGCGGGCGATCAGTGTCGACTTGCCCGCGTTCGGATAGCCAATCAGCGCGGCGTCGGCGAGGAGTTTCATCTCAAGGACCAGGTCGATCTCCTCGCCGTACTCGCCCTGTTCTGCGAACGTGGGAGCCTTGCGGCTGGGAGAGACGAAAGCTGCGTTCCCGCGACCTCCCTTGCCACCTCTGGCCACGAGCACCTGTTGACCTTCCTCAACGAGATCAGCGACCGTTATGCCGTCAGTGTCCTTCACGATCGTTCCGATCGGCACTGCAAGCTCCAGATCGTCGCCAGATTTACCGTGTCTGAGTTCGCCCTCACCATGCGTCCCGCCAGGCGCTTTCCAGATCGGTTGACGCTCATAGCGGAGCAGTGTTGGAATGTTGGCTTCTGCGACAAGGGTCACATCACCACCGGTCCCTCCAGAGCCACCGTTTGGCTTGCCCTTCGGAAGGCCCTTACGGCGAAGAAACGATGAGACCCCCGCCCCACCGTCGCCGGCACGCACCTTGATCGCAACCTGGTCTATGAACATGAACGAGACAGTAGACAGTTCTCAGTTCCCAGTTCACAGTTCAGATCCTTCGCCGGACGCAGAAGGCGCACCACCGGGTGCGCCAACTGTCGACTGTGAACTGTGAACTTCTTCACTGCTCCGTCAGGAGCACGCTTACTTGCCGGCGGCCTCGGCGGGAGCCGTACTTGACGACGCCTGGCTCGAGCGCGTAGAGCGTGTCATCTCCACCCTTGGCAACGTTGTCGCCTGGATGAATGCGTGTCCCACGCTGACGAACGATGATCGCACCAGCGTTGACCGTCTGGCCATCGAAGACTTTGGGGCCAAGACGCTTCGCCGCAGAATCGCGGCCGTTTCTCGATGATCCGCCTGCCTTTGTTTTCGACATCGTTACGCCTCCTGATTCCCAGCTTCATCCGAGACCTTGGCAGCTTCGGTGTCCTTCTTCGCCTTGGCAGCTTCGGTGTCCTTCTTCGCCTTGGCAGCTTCGGTGTCCTTCTTCGCCTTGGCAGCCTTGGCAGCCTTGGCAGCCTTGGCAGCTTCGGTGTCCTCTTTGGCCTTGGCGTCCTTGGAAGACTTCGCGGCCTTCTTCTTGCCGCCGGGTGTCTTTATCCCTGTGACCTTGATCGTCGTGTACTTCTGACGGTGGCCGATACGACGCCGATAGCCAGTCTTGTTCTTGTACTTGAAGATATCGATCTTCTGACCAGCAGACTCACCGAGGACCTCGGCAGAGACCGTTGCCTTCTCGAGTTTGGCCGGATCTGCAATAACCGAGCCGTCATCCTGGACGATGAGAAGCGGGGTGTAGGTCACGTTGCCCGTGTCCTTGATGAGTTCGACAGAGAGCACATCGCCTTCGGAGACCTTGGCCTGTTTTCCGCCTGTGCTGATGATGGCGTACATGATCCTTCGATGTCTTTCCGTATTGATTCAAAGCGCGGTGATACGAACCCGAAAGGGAACGTGGCGCGAGTATACAGCGGGCAGCGCACAGTTGACAGTGAACTGGCAGGCGTCAGCTCTCTTCGCTGACGCCTGCATCGTGAGAGGGAACGCCGGTGGCTGCTGCTTCCTCGTGGAGGAGCACGCCACGTCCCGCACAGTGTTCGCACACTTCTGAGAAGGACTCAAGCAGACCCGCCGAGACGTTCTTGCGGGTCATCTCAACGAGTCCAAGATGGGACACATCGAAGACCTGGGTCCTCGTCTTGTCCTTCGCCAGATGCTCCTTGAACCGCCGCAGCACGGCCTCCTGATGCTTGGAGGACTCCATATCGATGAAGTCGATCACGATGATTCCACCGATGTCTCGCAGCCGCAGCTGGCGAGCAATCTCCTCAGCAGACTCGAGGTTGTTCTGCAGCACGGTCTCCTCGAGGTTGGTCGATCCGACGAACCTCCCCGTGTTGACATCGACCACGGTGAGTGCCTCTGTCCTGTCAATAACGAGATGGCCACCCGACGGCAGCCAGACACGACGATCAAGAGCCTTGCGCAGCTGGTCCTCGACGTGGTACCTCTCGAAGAGGGCCAATTCGTCCTTGTAGAGCGTCACCTTTTCAACCAGATCAGCTTCAGTGCCTGCGAGGTAGTCGAGCACCTGCTTGTGGATCTCGGGATCATCGATGAGAAGCCTGCGGAAGTCCCTCGTGAAGTGTTCACGGATGACTCTGATCACCAGCGGCGGCTCTTCATACACCAGAGCCGGTGCAGCAACATCCGCCCGCTTTGTGTCGATTTGATCCCAGATCGCCTTTAGGCGGTCAATGTCCCCCTTGATGTCCTCTTCTGTTGCACCCTCGGCCGCAGTGCGAACGATGATGCCTGTGCCCTTTGGCCTCAACTCGCCAACGATCTCCCTCAGGCGGCGACGTTCGTCGTCGGGGAGTCGGCGCGAAATGCCCCGAACATCCTCGCTCGGCGCGAGTACGAGGTACCTGCCGGCGAGACTGATCTGGTTAGTAAGCCGGGCACCCTTGTGTCCCATCGCGTCCTTGACGACCTGGACGAGTACAGGGTCGCCGGTTCTGAGAATGTTCTCGATGCGGCGAGGCTTGCCCGCCAGGTCATGGTCTGCGTAGTTGATGTCGCCGGCATACAGCACACCGTTCTTGCCCTCACCGAAATCGATGAACGCTGCTTCCATGCCAGGGAGAACGTTGCGGACCTTCCCCACGTACACGTTCCCAACCAAAGACTTCCTGTCGGACTGCGCGACATAATGCTCAACAAGAACTGGTCCCTCGAGCACAACGATCTGCGTCTGTGTGGGACTCCGGCGCACGAGCATGGCTTTGCGTGCAGTCTCGGGTGGCTCGATGATCTCCATGGGAGGTCGACGCCGTGACGAAGCGCCGCGCGACCCATTATTTGACCTCCGACGACCGTTGGATTGTTTCTGCGATCTCGGTTTCGATCGCTGTCGAGTCTTTGTAGCGGTGCCTGAGGACTTCTGCTCCTCAGGCTTCCCGAACCTTCGGACAGTGAATTCCTGACCGTCCACAACTCGAACTTCGCGTTCTTCTTCTGCGCTGCTCTTGCGTACAATTGATGGTGTCTTCTTCTTGAAGAGTGCCATGGATCAACTCCTTTGAATGCCCGTTGGGGCGAGCTTCTGATTGATCCGAGCCAGGACATCCTCGAATGACATCATGCAGTTGCGCATGAGCGTTTGAGCACTTCACAAGAACCGGAGGACCAACGAGGTAGTACGCCTGTCCGACGGTGTCGAACAATGCGGTTCGCGAGACGATCTGTCGAGAATTCGACAGCGCTTCGAGCGATCGGACGTTGGCCATACGCGTCCTGGTTCGGAAAACTTACAGCCGCGAGTGCGGCATTGGGAACAGTAGCAAGGCAACGCCGTAATCCCGAGTGTTTCGGCGAGACCGTAGACGGTAGACGGATTCTTCTACCGTGAGGGAGCGCAGCGACCGTACCGTCTACGCTCTACTCTCTACCCTCACTCAACGTCGAGTGTTTGTTGCGAAGCCTCTGTGGGGTCATAGCAGCGACGACAGCGGGCCTCGTAGGCACCCGTTGCTCCGAGCACGACGAGCTCGTCGGACTGTACGACCCTCTGGGTGAACAGACCCGGTCCACCGCACTTGTGGCACACCGCTAGCGCCTTTGTCACGTATTCGGCCCTGAGCATGAGGGAAGGAATCGGTTCGAACGGGCGGCCGAGATAGTCGAGATCCAGACCTGCAATGATCAGGTTCTTGCCAGCTCCGGCGAGAATCTCTGCGACGTCGAGCAGCCCGTCGTCGAAAAATTGGCCCTCATCGACGCCCACCACGACAGTCCGATCGTCTACCGACTTCAGAAGATCGTCAGAGGTGGCCACGGGAATCGCCTCTGTCGAGAGGCGCGAATGCGACACCACTTCGGTGACGGCATACCTGGTGTCGAGCGCTGGCTTGAAGGTCTGCGTTGGCACTCTGGCGAGGTGGTAGCGGGTGATCCTCCGGATGAGTTCTTCGCTCTTTCCCGAGAACATTGGGCCGACGATGACCTCGATCCACCCTTGATCTGCGCGTCGATGCATGACTCGACAGAGTATCAGCTCTGGGAGCTGTCAGCTATCAGCCATCAGGCGTCAGGCGTCAGGAGCTGGAGAGCTCGAGGTGCTCTGCGCGTCGATACATGATCGAGGAATCTCCAGGTTGCCAGGAGTTGGAAAGCACGAAGTGCTGCCCAACTCCCAAGGAACGCCGAGGGCGTTCCCGGCTACTCACCTACGGGGAGGTTTCTTCTTATCCATGCCGAGTGCGCAAGACCCAACGAGGCGCTCAGCGCGACAAAGACGGTCCCGCCCGCAGACATGAACGGCAGAGGGAGACCGGTAACCGGCATGATCCTGATGGTCATCCCAATATTGACGAAGATATGAAACGCCAGCATCGCCGCGATACCGACGGTGACAAGGAACGCGAACCTGCTCCGCGCACTGGTTGCGATCATCAGGAGCCGGAAGAGCAGCACGCCAAACAGAACGATCACGATCGCACTTCCAACGAACCCGAATTGCTCGCCAACAGCGGTGAAAATGAAATCAGATGACTGCACGGGAACGAACTGGAGGTTCGTTTGGGAACCTTCGAAGAGGCCCTTCCCGAACAGACCGCCAGACCCGATCGCGATCTCAGATTGCACCTGGTTGTAGGTCGCGTCGAGAGAGTGGGATTCAGGGTCGATGAAGGCCGTGAGGCGCGTGAGCTGATACGACTTGATGAACCCGAGTTGGAATATGCCGACCGTTCCCACAACCGTTGCGACGAAGAGGAAACCCAGTTGACGCATGGTGGAGCCGCCGACGAAGAGCATTGTCAACACCACGAACGCAAAGACCAGCGTCGTTCCGAGATCAGGCTGCGCAAAGATCAGGACTGCAGGAACACCAACCACAACGAGGACTCGCGCAACGGTGTTCCACTTGAGCGGCACCTCTGCATTGGAGAGAAGCGCCGCAACCATCAGGATGACAGCGATCTTGGCAAACTCCGACGGCTGGAACTGGATCGGACCCAATTGGATCCAGCGCTGCGCGAGACCTTCGCTCTCGCCAAGACCGGTGAGGACCATGACGAGGGGCACGATCGACACGAGGTAGATCGGGCCGGCAAAGCCCTTTATCTCCACGAGGTCGACCGTCGACATGACAGCGAAGGCAATGAAGCCGATTACAACGAAGATCGCCTGGGATCGAAGCTCCGCCGCAGGATCCCTCCCGGCTGCCTCAAGCCACGGAGCGGTCGCGGAATAGATCATGAGGAGACCGATCGCAGAGATCATCACATAGGTGAGTACGAGCACGAGATCGGGCTTGAGCGGCTCGTCCTTCATCCGAACGGAGGTCGGTCTGTCCTTGGAGCGAATCGCCATCAGTCTGCTTCCAGTCCGGGTGCCAACTCGGTGACGGCGTCAGGCCCGTTGAGTAGATACTGCAGCACCTGTCTGGCCACGGGCGCAGCAACGCGGCCGCCGCTTCCCCCACGCTCGATAACGATCGACACAACCCACTCCGGGCGATTGACCGGGGCAACACCAACGAAGAACGCATTGTCGACCTGTCTGAAATGTTCCGATTTTGGAGCCTTGATGACCTCACCAGTGCCGGTCTTACCGCCGACGAGACCCACATTCGGCCCAAAGTCCTTAAACGCTGCGCGTGCCGTGCCACGTTCGGTGTTGTTGACGACCTGTTGGAGATCCCTGCGCAACATCAGCACCGTCCGCGGATCGAGGTCGGCGGTGCCGATCGCCTCCGGCGGATTCTCGAACACGATGTCGCCATCGTTGTTGGTGACCTCAGACACCACTCGTGTCTGCCAGACCGTGCCACCGTTCACCATCGCGGCGAAGCCGTTGGCGAGCTGGAGTGGCGTGGTGAGCACTGCGCCCTGGCCGACGGCGATGTCCATGAGATCGCCACCCACCCACGGGCCGTCAGGCCGGACTCTGCCAGTCTCCTCGTTCTGTTCGTCTGTGAACCATGCCCTGTCGGGGATGAGGCCGCTCTTCTCAAACGGAAGATCGATACCGGTCGCAGCTCCGAAGCCGAACTCGCGGGCCCAGCTCTGGAGCAGGTTCTCCTTGTCGATACCCGAGTCGTCGTTGCGCTCCTGCCACAGTCGCAGAGCCAGATCCCAGAAATACAGGTCACAACTCGCCTCGAGGGCACCGTGGAGATCGAGGAGGCCGTGGCTTCCCGGCCATTTCCAGTCGCGCTTCTTTTGCACGGTGCCATCGTTGAGTGTGAATTTGAATTCTCCTCCACAGAAGTATTCATCCGTGTCGGATAGCAACGGAAGTGGCTCCGCCTCATCAGGGACCACGGCAACTGCCCCCTCCTCGGCCTCGTCAGACTCCTCGGTGGCCGAGTCGGCACCTTCGTCTGTGGAATTTGTGCTGTCTCCGACAACCTTGTCACCGGTTCCACGATCGAACGGATAGAAGCTCTCCTCAACAGCAAGCACATACGGAACGACCTTGAAGGTGGAGGCAGGCGCATAGAGACCCTGGACCGCAAAGTTCTGGAACGCGGACACGGCACCGAGCGAGGCCCACTGCTCCTGACTCAGGCCATCGACGAATACGGTCGGGTCGTACGTGGGGAATGACGACATCGCGATAACTGATCCATCATTTGGATCGAGCACCACTCCGGTTGCACGGATCGGACACCATGGATCCTTATGCACCAGGATGACCTCATCCTCTGAGATGGCCAGAACCTGAAGCACCTGATGCGCATCATCGATGTAGTTGTTCCTCCGGACAGAGATCGTCTCCCCATCGATCGACACGGTCGCGGCCCGGTCGTCCTCATCACCGGAAATCGAGTCAAGGCGAACCATCCGAGGCTCAACACCAGACAAGAGACTCTCCCCACCAAGGGGAACGGCTACTCGTTGCACAGGAACGCACATACCGCTGCTGTCAATCGGCAACCCGGTGAAGAGCGGCCCAAGTACCTTGGGCGGCTCCACTGCGATTTGTCGTGGAGCGAAGTCGGAGTCATCATCGCTCACGGCCGCATCGGTCGTTGTCGTGGACTCGGATGTCTCAGCTACCTCAGCTACCTCAGCT
>JAMBLH010000241.1 GCA_023336875.1 Actinomycetes bacterium | reverse complement strand
TCCGCCTTCGTCATGTCACCCACGACCTTGTAACCGACCACGTTCCCCGAACTCTTGTCCATCGTTTCGATCATCGCCGCAACCTTTCACCAGCCGAGCAGTCTTTTCGGCAAGATTACCGTCGGCGAAACGGCACGCGCCGGAGCGGTCGCCACAATGGATCCCCCTAGGAGATGTCCTGGGCCGCGCTACTGGTCCTTGAGTCCTTCTTGAGGAAAAGAATGACGCCAGCGTAGATCAAAGGCACTGCCAGATAGAGAAGAGTGCTCAGAACCGGTGCAGGTTCCGCAATGAGGATCGCAAGCAGATACACGACCAGCGGAGATGCCGCGGCTGTTGCCGACAAGCGGCGGGCCTTCGCGGACGGCACCTGCCACAACATCCACGGATGACGATGGAGATACCAATTGAGCATCGATCGCATCAGGGTGACGGCGACGAGGATCGCCCCGTAGAGCTGGAGTGCGGTTGGGTCGTCAGGGTGGGAACCCAGTGTGGACGCAGCGAATGGAATCAGTGACAACGGCAGGAGGAACAACAGATTGAGCCAGGCAAGCCGGTAGTCGGCATACCTGACCTGGGCAAAGAATCCGCGATGCCACACCCAATACATGCCAACGAGCAAGAAGCTGATGACGAACGTTGTAAAGATCGGGAGAAGATCAAGAAGCCCCTCCGAGAGAGGCTTGCCTCCGCTTGCGCCCGGAATCTCCAGATCGAGCACAAGGATCGTCATGATGATGGCGACGACCGCGTCGGTGAGCATCGTGAGCCTCTCGGGACTGATGTTCCGAGCCTCCTGGGGGCTGATGTCTGAGTTGTCTGGAGACTCCACGGCACCATGGTAGCCCCCGCACGATACCCTGACCGATGCCGGCGATCCGGTGGCGTAGCACCTCAGAGCCAAAGGACAACAGCGATGATTCCAGCGACGGTTGCAGCCGATATCCCGTATCTCTCGACGGACCAGATGATCGAAGTCGACCGTGCAATGATCGAGGACTACCACATCGATCTCGTCCGGATGATGGAGAATGCCGGCCGAAATCTTGCACACCTCGCACGAGAGCGCTTCCTCGACGGGGACCCACGCGGACGTCACGTCATCGTGCTCGCCGGCACCGGGGGCAACGGCGGGGGCGCCCTCGTGGCCGCCAGGAGACTCCGCAACTACGGGGCTGCGGTCAGCGTGTTCACCACAAAACCGGACAACGCATTCAGCCTGGTTCCGGGACAACAGCTCGACCTGCTGCGCCGGATGGATGTGACGATCGGGTCCACAGACGCGGTGGAATCCGCCGAGAACGCAGATCTGGTTCTTGACGGTGTGATCGGGTACAGCCTCAGGGGAGCACCGCGAGGTAACGCCGGTGCTTTGATCCGGTGGGCGAATGCCCAGTCATCGCCGGTGCTCTCCCTGGACGCGCCTTCGGGCATCGACACGACGACAGGCACCATTTTCGATCCAGCGATTCGTGCAACGGCCACGATAACGCTCGCTCTCCCGAAGGAGGGACTACGAACGCCTGGCGTGCAGGCTCACGTGGGCGAGCTGTACCTCGCGGACATCAGCGTCCCTCCGGAGCTCTACAAGAGGTTCCTTGGCATCGATGTCGGTCCGATATTCGCCGAGAGCGACATCCTTCAGATCGTCCAGCGCCTGTAGGTGACTGTCAGGTGACCACTGTCCATGGTGTCTCGCCCAGCTTCAAGTCACGATCAGCAGCACCCGGACCCCATGTACCGGCTTCATAGCGATGCGGTTCGGGTCGATAATCGAGGAGTGGATCGTAGATACGCCATGAGGCCTCCACCTCATCCGATCGAACGAACAGAGTCTGGTCGCCTTCCATGACATCGAGGATCAGCGTCTCGTATGCATCAGCAAGCCGTCCGTACACATCGTCGTGGCTGAATCTCAGCGCCTGAGAGTCGAGCTCAACAGAGTCTCCCGGCGCCTTCACGTTGAATCTCAGAGCGAATCCCTCATTGGGCTGCAGGGTGATGAGCAGGATGTTGGGTTCCACAGCGCACGAGTCCCTACGTCCATGGATGATGCATAGAGGGGGCCGCTGGAAAGTGACGGCGATCTCCGTGAGTCGTTTGGGGAGCCGCTTTCCTGTCCGGAGGAAGAACGGAACGCCCTGCCAGCGCCAGGTATCGATTCGAAGTTCAATACCCACGAAAGTCGCCGTATGCGAGTCTTCATCGACTCCGTCCTCTTCCTGATAGCCGGGGACATCAACACCATCGATCGAACCGGATTCGTACTGACCGAATACGACACTCTCTCTCCGGATCGGTGCAATGGCCTCGATGACTTTGACTTTCTCATTGCGGATCTGCTCCGCAGCGAACGAGATTGGTGGCTCCATTGCCACGAGGGCGAGCACCTGGGTGAGGTGGTTCTGCACCATGTCCCTGATCACCCCTGCCGACTCGTAGTAGCCAGCACGGGAACCGATGCCGAGTTCCTCGGCAACGGTGATCTCGACCGATTCCACACGGTCCCTGTTCCAGACGCTCTCGAACATCGGGTTGGAGAACCGGAACGCGAGGAGGTTCTGCACGGTCTCCTTACCCAGATAGTGATCGATCCGATACACCTGGGACTCGTCGAAGTAGTCGTGCACCAGGGCATTGAGTTCGATAGCCGATTCCAGATCGTTCCCGATCGGCTTCTCGATCACAAGGCGCGTCCAACCGGAACTCTCGTTCAACCCGGCTTCGCCGAGACCCACGACTGTGGTCGGAAACAACGCCGGGGGAAGCGCCATGTAGAAGATCCGATTCCCTGGGAAGCTCTGATCTGTCTCGATCGACTCGATTCGGGTGCTCAACTCCTCGAATGAACCAAAGCCTCGGCCAAGCCGTTGATAGAAGACATTCTCCTCGCACCAGGCCTCGAGGGCGGCATCGCTGTTCCCTGCGTCCCTTAGCGCATCCCTGGTCAGGACCCGATAGTCGTCGTCATCGAGATCCCGCGACGCTACACCCAACAAGACGCATTCACTCGAAATGTCGTGGAAGGTGATGAGGTTGTAGAGCGCAGGGATCAGCTTCCTGCGCGCAAGATCCCCCGTCCCACCAAAAATCACGAATATGTTGCGCTCCGCATCAACCACGACCATCGATCCTTTCGTAACTCGAGTGCCAACACTAGGAGAGAGCGAGGACGATGAGCCTGCGAACTGGACGGGGCACGTGCCGGGTTCGCTGACGGTATCGTTATGAGCAACGGCTAGGTTGCAGACGTCGAGGAATAGGAGACCACCGTGCTTCAGGGTTACGCGGGGAAGATTCTGCACGTCGATCTGACGACCGGCTCTCTCGATATCGAGGAACCGTCTGAGGATCTGTACCGAACGTACATGGGAGGCAGCGCACTCGGCCTCTACTACCTCCTCAAGAACACGCCGCCTGGCGCAGACCCCTACGGACCGGAGAACACGCTTGCGTTCATGTTGGCAGGCATCACAGGTGCGCCGATTGCGGGACAGAGCCGCGCAACAGTGGTTGCCAAGTCTCCGCTGACGGGTGGCGTCGGCGATAGTCAGGCTGGTGGCTTCTGGCCGGCTGAGCTCAAGTTCGCCGGATTCGACGGCATCGTTATCACCGGTATCTCCCCCAAGCCGGTGTATCTGTGGATCCATCAGGGCGAGGCCGAATTGCGCGACGCCAGCCATCTGTGGGGCAAGGTGACCACAGAAGTGGACGAGATGCTTGCCGAGGAATTGGATGACAAGCGAATTCAGGTCACACAGATAGGTCCCGCAGGTGAGAAACTGATCCGTTTCGCAGCCATCCTGAACATGGCGACGAGGGCCCATGGCCGAACCGGGATGGGTGCCGTGATGGGTAGCAAGAAGCTCAAGGCCATTGTCGTGCGCGGCGGCAAGAAGAAGCTACCAATGGCAGACCCGGAGCGTGTTCGCGAGATCATGAAGCCGTCTATTGCCAATGTCCGGGCCGACGAGGATGTCTGGGCGCTCGCAAAGTACGGGACCCTCGGCATTCTTGAGAGCCAGAACGCGGTTGGCGGCCTGCCCACTCGCAACTATCAGAGCGGATGGATGGGATATGACAGGGCGGCCGCGATCGGTGGGGAGCGGTTGTTCAATGAGCTCCTGCGTGGTGCAGCTGAGGACAACCAGCTCAAAGCGGGGAGAGATACGTGCTACTCGTGCGCAGTCAGGTGCAAGAGGGTTGTCGAGTCGGAGTGGCAGGGACGAGCAATCGATCCAAAGTCCGGAGGCCCAGAGTACGAGACAAGTTCGGTATTCGGATCGTATTGCGACATCGACGACATAGGAGCAACTGCATATGCAAGCCAGCTCTGCAATCAATACGGTGTCGATACGATCGCGGCTGGCGCAACCATGGCGTTCGCAATCGATTGTTTCGAGCAGGGCTTGATATCTGTAGAGGACACCGAGGGGATCGAACTCGGTTGGGGCAACGCAGATGCGATGATCGCGATGCTCGAGAAGACCCTCAATCGTGAGGGATTCGGCGATGTGCTGGCCGAGGGTTCGGCACGCGCTGCTGCGCGCATCGGCAACGGGGCCGAGGACCTCCTCATCACGGTCAAAGGGACGGAGCTGCCGGCCCACATGCCCCAGGTGAAGCCTTCTCTCGCGGTCATCTATGCCACGAATCCCTTCGGCGCCGATCACCAGTCCAGCGAGCACGACCCGAGCTACACTCCCGACGTTGCATCTGCCTCCCCAGACAAGTACGGGAAGCGCATGGCCGACATTGGACTGACAGATCAGCAGCCAGCAGACGTACTCAATGATGCCAAGGTCGAATACGCCCTCAAGACCCAGTACGCCTACTCCGCTCTCGATACCGCTGATGCCTGTCAGTTCGTTTTCGGACCTGCGTGGCAGCTGCTTGGCATGGAGGAACTTGCGGGAGTTATCAGTGGAGTCCAGGGCGAAGAAGTGACCGTCGACGACCTGATGACGATTGGCGCGCGACGCCTCAACATGCTCCGGGCCTTCAACGCAAGAGAGGGCATCACTCGTGAGCAGGACACGCTTCCCAAGAAGCTATTCCAACCGCTCGAGGGTGGTCCCAGCGACGGGAAGACCGTTGATCGAGACGAGTTCCAGGCTGCTCTCGGTACCTACTACGAGATGGCGGGCTGGGACCCGGTGACAGGCAACCCCACAGCCGAGACCCTCGACGGCCTCGGCCTTGGGTGGTTGAAGGCCGAGCTCGCCCTGTGACCGCTGATCGGTTTATCCGGTACCAGTTATGAGGAGCTGACATGGCCACCGGCTCCGAGGGCATGGAAGATGTGCGAATGAGAGGCTTCCGTGAACGCGCTTCAGTCGAAGCCACCCTCACGTCTGCATTGGACGGCGTGCAACCGCTTCCCTTCGAACAGCTGAGCGTGACCGAATGTGCTGGCAGGGTGCTCGCGACCGACGTGCAGAGCGAGGTCGATGTACCTCCCTTTCGAAGAGCGACCATGGACGGCTTTGCGGTACGCGCCGAGGACACCTACGGAGCGTCCGACTATGAGCCGGTGTTCCTGGACCTAACCACTTCGTCGATGCCAGGACGTGATGAGGGCGAACCGATCTCTCACGGCGCTGCCGGGCCGATCATGACAGGGGCTCCGGTTCCCCGTGGCGCCGACGCGGTGTTGCGGGCCGAGGACGCTACGGAGAGAGGCGGCAGACTCGAGGTGACAGCGCCTGTTGCCAAGGCGAAGAACATCGGCCGCATCGGTGAGGATGTCAAAACAGGCTCCAAGATTCTGTCGAGCGGACGTTTACTCCTTCCCCAGGATGCTGGCCTACTCGCATCGGTCGGTGTCGATCCCGTCCAGGTGTACCGTCGACCGGTCGTGCGAATCATCGTGTCAGGCGACGAGCTACTGCCGCCAGGTGACAAACCCGATGGATTCAAGATCGTTGACAGCAACTCGCCGATGCTTGCAGCTCTCGTGAGTCGCGACGGGGGGATCCCACAAGTCGTTCGTCTCCCCGATGACGCTCACGAGATGCGCCGAGCCCTCGCGCTTCCAGGCGCAGATGTCATCGTGACCGCAGGCGCAGCATCCGTTGGCAGAGAGGACCGGGTCCCGCTGCTTGTCGGCGAGCTTGGCGAGTTGTTGGTACACGGCGTCTCGATGCGGCCATCCTCACCCACGGGCGTTGGACGGATCGATGGCAGACCCGTGCTGCTGCTGCCAGGTAATCCTGTGTCGTGTCTTGTGGCGTATGACTTCTTCGCAGGGCCGGTTATCCGGGTCATGGGAGGGCGACCGTCGCAATGGCCCTACACCTCGGTGACGCTGCCGCTACGCAAGCGCCTTGTGTCACAGATCGGCCGAACAGATTATGCGCGGGTACTCATCGTCGACGGAGAGGTCGAGCCCGTTGCCATATCGGGGGCATCCGTTCTCTCATCGGTAACAAGAGCGTCAGGATTTGTTGTTATCCCGGCAGGACTCGAGGGCTACGGCGAGGGGACGGACGTTGAAGTGCATCTCTATGAGGCTGCCGGTCAGCTATGAAACAGCACCAGTTCCTCGACGTTGTCGACGAGGCAGTTGCCCACGAGCGGTTCGACGACGCGTGCATACACCTCGGTCCTCGGTCTGAGTCGGTGTCATTGGACGACGCACTCGGTCGTGTGCTCTCGGCCGACGTCACAGCCAGGGTCGATGTGCCAGGGTTCGACCGAAGCAACGTGGACGGCTTTGCGGTGAGGGCAGCAAACACGTCGGGGGCCACCGAGCTCGATCCCGTCGTGCTTGGCGTGTCCGCGATCGTTCTTGCTGCCGGTCAGCCGCCACCGGAAAGATTCGAGGTGCCTCCCGAAACTGGCGTATCGATCGCCACCGGGGCAGTTGTTCCACGTCGAGCAGACGCGGTTGTGATGGTCGAGGACACTGAACTGGATGGAAGCGGGATCCTCGTTTCCCGAGGTGCAGTGCCGGGTGACAACATCAGCTTCGCCGGATCTGACATCGGTCGCGGCGAGGTTGTTCTGCGCCGCGGCACTCGACTATCGGCGAGAGAGACCGGAGTCCTCGCCGCAGTGGGAGTCGCTGACGTCGATGTCGTGCGACGCCCACGGGTCGCGGTCATTTCAACCGGCGATGAGATCGTATCTCCAGGTTCGCCGATCGAGTTAGGTGGGGTGTTCGATTCGAACCAACGGGTCCTTCTCGACTCGGTGGTGGAGCTTGGATGCGAGCCAATCGCATGCGGGATTATCCCTGACGACGAGACTCAGTTGGAAGCTCTGCTTCTCACTCTGGTGTCAGGCAGCGATGCCGTTGACGTGGTGATCCTGTCTGGTGGGACATCAAAGGGTGAGGGAGATATCAATGCCCGCGTTGTGGATCGACTCGCCGACCGCCACCCCGAATCACCAGGCGTCGTGGTACACGGCGTTGCCCTGAAGCCGGGTAAACCTGTGCTCCTCTCAGTTATCGGTGGCGTGCCGCTCATCGTCCTGCCCGGATTCCCCACGTCTGCGATCTTCACGTTTCACGAGTTTGTTGCGCCACTCCTGCGGCGTCTCTCCGGCCAACGTGCTGAGTCCGCCAGGGCCATCGACGCGGTGGCACCGATGCGCATCAACTCTGTGTCCGGGCGAACCGAGTATTCACTGGTTGATCTCGTCCAGGGCCCGTCGGGGTTTGCTGCGTATCCGCTTGGGGCGGGGTCCGGCAGCGTTACGGCATTCGGAAGAGCTGATGGCTTCATCAGGATTCCTGCGAATACCGAGTATGTCGCCGAGGGAACCCAGCTCTCTGTGATTCTCATCGATCCCCTTGAGAATCCGGCTGACCTGATCGCGATAGGCAGCCACTGCGTCGGTTTCGACCACGTGCTCGGACTGGTGGCGGAACAAGGATTCCGAGTGAAATCCATTCCTGTCGGCTCCACAGCCGGTATCGGTGCGCTTGAGCGAGGAGAGGGCGACGTGGCAGGGGTGCATCTCCTTGATGAGGAGACTGGCGACTACAACAAGACGTTCGTGTCTGGGGACATCAGGCTTGTCACCGGTTACGGGCGCCGCCAGGGCATTGCATTCAGACGGGACGACACGCTGTTCGATGTGGAATCGCTCGACGAGATGATCGACGTGCTCCTCGGCTCAAAGCGATGCATGATCAATCGCAACCCCGGTTCGGGAACTCGCATACTCATCGATGGCTTGCTCCGTGGATCACAGCCCGACGGGTATCTCCATCAGGCGAGAACTCATCACGGTGTGGCTGCGGCAATCGAACAGCGACGCGCCGATTGGGGCATGACACTTGACACCGTCGCCGCGGTGGCAGGGCTTGGGTTCTTCCTCGTGGCCGAGGAGAAATATGACGTGGCCATACGGGAAGATCGTTGGGACAGACCCGCTGTCGCCGCGCTGCGCAACCTGCTTGAGGATTCCAGCGTGAGAAGCGATCTTGCGTCGCTCGGCTTCGAGGCCTGACCGGTATTGAGACCCGACCCACGGTGAGCGCTGGGCTCCAACGGTCACCGTGGACGATTGTCATCACTGGACTGTGATGACCGTCTTGCCTCTGGTGTGCCTCTCCCCCACATGACTGAGTGCCTCTGCGGTCTCACTCAAGGGATACGTCGCGTCGATGACCGGTGCCACATCCTCGGAATCGACAAGTTCAGCAAGCGCCACGAGATCTTCCTTGGAGGTTCTTGAGAGGAACATCGTCAGTTTCTGCCCTGTGAAGGGTGAGATCGCGAGTGCCCTCAGGGAGCGACCTGTTCCCATGAGCCAGGGACCGCCCGAGCCGCCAACGATCACAAGGGTTCCAGTGGGTGTGAGCACGCTCCTGAGTTCGGACACTGGCCGGTTCCCCGCTGTGTCGAGGATCAGGTCGTAACGCTCGCCGCTTCCGGCGATGTCCTGCTGGGTGTAGTCGACGACGTGGTCCGCTCCGATGGATCTGACCATGTCCACGTTTCTTGTGCTACAGACACCCGTTACCTCGCCTCCGAATGCTTTCGCGATCTGCACGGCGTACGTGCCAACGCCTCCAGACGCACCAATGACGAGGACCTTCTGCCCCTGCTGCACCTTGCCCACATCGCGCAGAGCCTGGATGGCAGTGAAACCAGAGATGGGCAGGGCCGCTGCTTGCTCGAACGTAGCATTGGATGGCTTCAAAGCGAGTGCATCATGAGACACGGATACGTACTCAGCAAACGCTCCTGCGTTGCTGTAGCCGAATACCTCATCACCAGGCTTGAACTGTGCCACGTTCTCGCCAACGGCTTCTACCTGTCCTGAAAACTCCATCCCAGGAGTCCTGTTCTTGGGCTTTGTCAGCCCATATCCGAGGCGGATCATGTGCGGCAGACCGCTACCGACGAGCCAATCGCCGATGTGGACACCTGCAGCGCGCACCTGCACGAGTACGTCTTCGTCCCCGATACTCGGTTTCTCGACTTCCTCAAGAGTGAGGACGTCGTGCGGTGCCCCGTATTTGTCCTGAACGATTGCCTTCATCGTGTGCTCCTGCTCTGTTGTCTCATCAGTTTCCTGCATCGTTTGTTCCATCGTATTCTCCTGATTCGTCCGGTACGCCAGTATGTGAGTCGATATCCCTCAACTCAATTCGTCGACGTCGCCGCGGGAGAATTCGCGGCGATCGTTGGCCCATCCGGATCAGGGAAGTCGAGCCTTCTCGCTGTGGCTGGCACGCTGATGCGCCCAGACGCGGGATCTGTGCTCATCGGTGGCGTAGATGTCGGCGATCTCTCGGACAAGGACCGCACAAAGCTTCGAGCAGACAACATCGGCTTCGTATCCCAGGGAACCAACCTCCTTGCGTCCCTCACCGCGGTGGACCAGCTCCTCGCAGGAGTGCATCTTCGAGGCGAAAGCACGAATGCCAGTCGAGATGAGGCCCTGATGCTGCACGACGAACTCGGACTCGACTCCAAATCCGACAAGAGACCTCACCAGCTCTCAGGTGGCGAACGTCAGAGAGTCGGTATCGCACGGGCGCTGATGAACCAGTCCGACGTCCTGCTTGTTGACGAGCCGACATCGGCCCTCGACCATGACCGCGGGAGTCAGTTCATCGAATTGATGGCTGACCTGACCCGCAGGAGAAACGTTGCAACGGTGATGGTCACTCACGACCGAAGCCAACTTGCACGTGTCGATACGGTCCACGAGATGAACGACGGAGCTCTCACGAGCGAGGTGTCAGCGCTCACACCATCGGTCATGTGACACACGAAGCGATCGATACTGCGTACTCTGACTACAACGCCGCTGACAGGAAACACTGACGTCCTCTCGGTGAGTCGAACAGGTGCGGAGGAACAATGGAATTGGGCATCGACAGCTTCGCAAGAAAGCCGAAGGGCCTGAGCAGCCGAGACGCGCTCGCAGAGTTGTTGGAACGAATCGAGTTCGCGGACAGGATCGGCCTGGACTCGTTTGGGATCGGGGAGCACTACCGGCAAGAATTTCTCGACTCAGCCCCGGCGGTCATCCTGGCTGCCGCAGCAGCGCGTACGGAACGAATCCGACTGACGAGCGCGGTTTCGGTGCTCAGCACCGCCGACCCGGTCAGGTTGTTCCAAAGCTTCGCCACGCTGGATCTCATATCGGACGGAAGAGCCGAGATTGTTGTTGGGCGCGGCTCGTCTGTCGAGTCGTTCCCTCTCTTCGGCATGGATCTTGAGGACTACGACGCGCTCTTTGCGGAGAAGCTCGAACTCCTTCTTGCGCTCCGTGAGAACGAGGTCGTCAATTGGTCGGGCGAGTTTCGTCCCGCTCTTGTCGACCAGCCGGTTTACCCGCGGCCGCTGCAGTCTCCTTTTCCTATCTGGCTGGGGGTTGGGGGCACGCCAGCGTCCTTTGCTCGCGCTGGGGCACTTGGGCTCCCGCTGATGGTCGCTGTTATTGGAGGCGAGACGCACCGGTTCCGCCCGCTTATAGACCTGTACAGGCGAGCGGGTAAGGAAGCCGGGTACTCCCCCGAGAATCTCCGCGTTGGATTGCACTCCCTTGGGTACGTGGCGGAAACCACAGAGGCAGCGGTAGCCGAGTACTTCCCCGGCTACGCCGAAACCTTCACAAAGCTCGGGAAGGAACGCGGGTTTGGACCCGTCACGCGCTCCGGCTTTGACGCCCAGGCAGGGCCTAAAGGAGCGTTTCTCGTGGGTAGTCCTGAGGACGTTGCACAAAAGATTCTGCGTCACAGCGAGTCACTCGGAGGCATCTCGCGGGTTACGTTCCAGATGGACAGCGCCGATCTGTCACACAGCCAGCTCCGCGACGCCTACGAGCTGATCGCCGCCCGCGTGGCACCACTCATCAACAGCCAGGAATTCCCAGCAGTCCCGTAACTCTCGGAACAGGCTCGCCAGATCTTCATCATCAACCCGATATCCACCGTTAGCGGTGGCGACCATCCGATCGAGCCACACGCTCTCGGTTCTATCTGACTGGAACCCATTCCACGACGAGTATGTCGCTCATGTGGTCGGAGAACCGGCATCATCGCCTCGTCGGAGAGTGCTTCCTGCCTTGCTGCCATGCGAAGAGCCTCTGGGCGCCAACCGCCGCCGCATACATGGCCGCCACGAACGCCAGATCCCTCGGCTGATTCGTCGCGAGGTACCAGATCAGTAGCGCGATCGTGGTCGACATCAGCACGATCCCAGCGACCACAATCGGAACCACCGCCCCCGTGCGTTCTTCCAATCGCAGGTTTGCAACCGAGACCGCGAGCGAAACAATGAGGAAGGTAAGGGAGGAGAATGATGCAATTACGTCGAGTGAACCTGCAAGCGCGAGAACCAAACCAACGCCGGTCATCGTGATCAGCGCATTCCT
>JAMBLH010000240.1 GCA_023336875.1 Actinomycetes bacterium | reverse complement strand
CGATGCAATTGCATCGCCAACAGAGGATGCCCTCACCGAGGGTCTGCGACAGGGCCTGCTCGTCACGGACGTCACAACGCTTTCGTTCCCTCATGATCTTCAGCGTCGCGCAGTGGAGGCATCATTGTCCGACGTCGAGCGGCGACGTTTCAATCAGCAGATCCTCGATCTGCTCCGAGATTCGAGCGAACCGGCCAGACTCGTACACCATGCGACCGAAGCTGGCGACATAGATGCACTCGTCAAGTTTGTTCCGCTGGCTGCCAGAGCGGCCATGGAGATCGAAAGCACGACCGAGGCTGTTGCACACTTTCGTACGCTCGAACCCTATCTCGACAAGCTCGAGCTCGTCGAACAAGCAGCCGCGTTGCACGACTGGGCAACGCAGGAATACCTCACCGACAACGAAGAGAGCCTAGACCTCTTCGAAAGGGCGATCGCCTGTCTTCGAATGCAGCAAGATGACCGTCAGCTCGCGCGTACGCTCAGCCTCGCGGGGCGCGCCAATGCTTCCCACGCGCGACCTACCGAGGCAATGGCACACGCGACGGAAGCGATCACACTCCTCGAACCGTACGGTCCCAGCTCCGACCTCGGGAGAGCACTCAGCCATCTTGCGTATCTCGAGTTCTTCTACACGGATAGAGATGATGCCGTTCTGCCCCTTGTCGACCGAGCTATCTCGGTTGCCGAGGAAGTCGGTGATTTCGAGACGATCACTAACGCGCTCAACGTCAAGGCTCACCTCATCTTCAGTCGTGGTGACGCGGCGGGAATGACGCTGATGGAGGAGAGTCTCCGCCGCTCTCAGGACGCAGGCGACCATTGGGGGGAGGTGAGGGCACTTTCGAACATGGCAGGGATGTACGGCGACGTGCGCGACATGTCGAGGGCAACTGACTTCGTACGGAGAGCTCGCGACCGTGCAGCAAGGTACGAAATCCGATCGGTCGAGGCCTCCAGCTTGGCAATGTACTGCGAGTTTCTTCTGTGGAAGGGGGAGTGGACCAACGCAGAGGACGCTGCCGTCGAAGCACTCAGAGCGAGCGCCCACAATGAGCAGATAGCCCAGCGTGTTCTTGGCACAATCCAAGCCAGGCGCGGGAGCTCCGAGGCTCGTGCTGGCATTCTTGCAATGTGGTCGCTGGTTCAACCGGGGGAAGGCGCCACGATCGTCGATACAGCGGCGGCCGCCCTGGCCGAGTACCTCTGGCTTTCGGGGGAGGACGACCCAGAAATGATTCGCCAGCTCAAGGACGTGCTTGCCGACGGCATCTCGCTCGGGATTCCCTGGCCCAGCGGTGCATTCACATTCTGGATGTGGAAGTTGGGGTTGCTCGACGAGGTTCCAGATGGCACAGCAGACTTCTACGGGTGGATCATCGTGGGCGAATATGAGAAGTCCGCTGAGTTCTGGCACGAACGCGAAATCCCCTACGAGGAGGGTCTTGCCCTCATGCACGGTGACGAGACCGAGCAGATCGAAGCCATTCGGATCTTCGAAGATCTCGGCGCAACTGCTACCGCCAATAGAGTCAGGCAGACGCTCGCCGATCGGGGAGTGACGGTGCCTCGCGGGAAGTCACAAACGACCAGGAATCATGCCGCGGGGCTGACAGCACGACAGGATGAAGTCCTCAGACTCCTCGCACACGGCCTCACGAATACCGAGATTGCAGACGAACTCTTCGTTTCGCAACGCACTGTCGAGAACCACGTGTCCGCGGTCCTGATGAAGCTCGACGTGCCGAATCGAGAGACTGCCGTCGAGTCGGCACGCCTTCGGGGAATCCTCGACCCCGTCTAAACAACCCACCATATCTGGGTACCCATTCAGCTGCATATAGGTATCTCTCCCCCATGACCCCGTGTGCCATCGCAGATACGTTCGCCTCAATGACCGAAGACGAGTCGAGGAGGCCTGAATGTCACTGTTCATGGACATGCACACGATTGAGGGTGGGGTGTCTGCTGCCGATGTTGCGGAAGCGCACAGGGCGGATCTTGAGACCCAAACCAAGTACGGAGTGAGCTATCTCCGTTACTGGGTGGACGAGGACGCAGGGAAGATCTTCTGCCTGGTCGAAGCAGACGACGCAGAAGCAGCAATCACCGTCCATCGCGAAGCGCACGGATTGGTCGCGGACGCGATCTACCCCGTCTCAGAGCACAGCTGAACACGACGAGACGCAACGGCATCAGCGGGTGCCCACGAACGGAGGCAATTCGAATGAAGAAACTATTGACAACCATGAGCTTGGTGGCAGCACTGATGCTCGTACTCGCCCCGGCAGCGGTTGCAGGCGGACGCGGAAGCGGAGGCCACTCGGCCGACCAGCTGGCTCAGGCTGGTTGGACCTGCTTCAATGCCGGACCCAACGACTGGACACATTGCGCATCGCCGGGCAAGAAGTCGACGTCAGCCAAGTCCACGAATATCAAGGTGTTCACCAAGAATGGCTCCGCCTTTCTCGGTAGTGAGATACTCCTCTCGGCCGACGTATACAACGGGCAACCGTGTGCGACCGACAATGGCGAGCCTTACCACGATCTCAGCGGCGTCGGTACAGGCCCATATGCCTGTCACCACTTCAGCACCGGCGGCTAGGACCAGCGCTCCGCTGTAGTACACAGGCGGCAGACTCACCGACCGCAAACCGTGGGCGGGGGTTTGCCGCTTGTCTGTTGTCGTAGGATTCTGCCAGATAAACGACCGAAGCAACACTCTGGAGATTTCATCATGAGGATGGCGGTTACCGGCGCGACCGGATTCATCGGATCGGAGGTCGTGAAGGTTCTGCTCGACCATGGCTACACGGTTCACGGCACCGTGCGAGACCCCGAGAACGAAGACAAGGTCGCTCCGCTTCTGGAACTCAGCGGGGCGCCTGAGAGGCTTCGGCTGTTCAGGGCAGATCTGTTGAGCAGCGACGGATTCGCCGAAGCCTTCGAGGGATGCGACGTCGTCATACATGTAGCGAGCCCCTATGTCATCGATGTCGAGAACCCGCAGCGCGATCTCGTTGATCCTGCGCTGATCGGGACAAACATCGTCCTCACGGCTGCGAACGCTACAGGCGTCAAGAGGGTGGTTCTGACATCATCGGCAGCAGCCATCACGGACCAACCGGAGGATCGGGTTTACACAGAGGCCGATTGGAACACGAAGTCCTCTCTGACCCGTAATCCGTACCACTACAGCAAGACGTTGGCGGAACGGGCCGCATGGGATTTCGTTGAGTCCGATTCCCCCTCGTTCGATCTCGTCGTCATCAATCCAACGGGTGTCATCGGGCCATCGATCGGGTCTGGCCTGAGTACGACGAGCAGAGTGATCGCCGATCTGCTCAACGGGGGCGTATACCCAGCAATCATCGACCTGACGTTTCCCTATGTCGATGTCAGAGACGTTGCCGAGGCCCATGTGCGAGCCGCAGAGAATCCCGACGCCTCTGGCCGCTACATCTGCTCGAACGAGCTTGTATCGATGCAGCGCAATGTTGACGTGCTGAGAGAGAACGGGTTCGAAACCTACAGGTTGCCAAAGATGAGCCTGACCTCGAATCTTGCATCAGCCATCGTGAAACAACTTGCTCGATTCCAGCAACCCGGATCTCGAGCGTTCATCGAAACGAACCTCGGAAGAACGCTCACACTTGACACTTCCAAGATCCAGGACGAACTCGGGATGGAGTTCAGGGACATGGATACATCCATCGTCGAAACCGCAAACGACCTCGTCTCATGGGAGTACGTGAAGCCGCGCAACTGAGCGCGTCGAGAACTTCGTCGCTCGACCGTGATCTCGCCAGTACGCTTACGGCATGACTGAACCCAACGACACATCAGATCTGGCGGACAAGCTCACTTCTGAGCAGTTTCACGTGACCCAGGAGGCGGGGACCGAACCAGCCTTCTCCGGCAAGTACTGGGACGAAAAGCGATCAGGGACATACAACTGTGTCGTGTGCGGAGAACCTTTATTCTCGTCAGAGACCAAGTACGACTCCGGCACCGGGTGGCCGAGTTTCACGGCCCCACTCGACGGCGCACACGTGACAGAGCATTCGGACAGTTCCCTCGGGATGGTTCGCACCGAGAGCCAGTGCGGCAACTGCGGTGCGCACCTTGGGCACGTGTTTCCTGACGGCCCCGGATCGACAGGGCTTCGGTACTGCATGAACTCTGCGTCGCTCAGTCTCGATATGGATGAGGACGAGGCCTCGTAGCCGTCCTCAGAACGGCCAGGACACGACGATCCATACCAGCCCAACCGGATCACTGCTGGAGATCAATGTATTCACGCAGGATGAGCCCGATACCACCGATGATGAGCACACCGATTCCGTGCCCAAATCCCCAGTACATGCCTGTCGTTGTCGCGTTCGAAGGGTTCTCAACCGCCGCGGGAGCTAGGGCGGCAAGATGGTCAACGCCAGAGAATACGTGAAGTCCACCGGCGGCGAGCCCCGTCAGAATCGGGATCATTCTGGGACGATACCGATGTCAGCTCTCCTTGCGACTGGTAATCCACGCACCGACGAGAACCAGCACGATTCCCACAACGGCAATGGGCACGATCGTCTCATTTCGCACGAGCACACCGAGAACCATCGCCACAATTGGGACAAAGTAGATGGCTACGGATCCTCTTGGCCCACCAACTCGCCCGACGAGCGTCGTCATGAGAACGAACGCGACCGCCGTTCCGAGCACGCCGAGCGGAATCATGGCAAGCGCAGATGGCCATGCCCATGTGGAACCAGGTATCTGGGCCAGACCGAACGGGACAACGATCACGAGTGCCGCCAACTGAGCATTGAGTAACACCGGCAACGCTCCGTATTTCTGTTGCAGTGGGACCGCGAGGTTCGTTGATAGGCCGTAGAGCACAACAGCTGCCACGACGAGCATCGTACCCAGGGCCGTGCCTGAGGACTCCGCCAGTCCTGGAGCTGAGATGGCGAGGATTCCAATGAAACCGATGCCAATGCCGAGCAGTTGCCGCCATCCGGGGAGTCGCCTCAGAAGGATGGTGGCGAACACCGCAGAGGTGATGGGCACGGCCCCGTTCAGCATGCCAGCGACCGATGAGTTGATCCACTGCTGAGCAATGGGGAAGATCATGAGGGGGATGCCGATCCAGATGATCCCCAGCACAAACACCCTTTTCCTGTCCTGGCGATCGATGCCAGCTCGTGCCTTTGGAATCAGCGCCAGCGTCATGGCCCCAAGACCGACACGGGCGAGCGTGACGACCCCCGGATTGAACGCGTCGAGTCCAATCGCCATGAACACGAACGACGAACCCCAGATAAGGGCGACGCCTGTCAGCAATCCCCACTCCCCGACACCAAAGGCACCCTGATAGGAGCCGACAGATGTGCTCGGCAGACTCGTGTCCGTGTGGTTCGTAT
>JAMBLH010000239.1 GCA_023336875.1 Actinomycetes bacterium | reverse complement strand
TGGGAGGTCGACTGCGATGTCTACCTTGATGATGGACCCCACAACCTCGAGTCCCTGGTCCTCGAGCGTCCAGATCGCTCCATCTGTCGTTTCATTCGCCCCTGGAATGACCATGTGGCCGGAACCATCGACATTGACTCGTGGGATACCTTCGAAGCATTGGCCGAGAGACAGTTCTGTTGACCCCAAGCATCACCGGCTCGCTAATCTGACACCTGACGAGGCCGTTCCGGCCTTCGAAAAGGAGATACAGCAATGAGAAGTTCAATGAGACGAAGCAGTCTCGTGGCGCTGTTGGTCGCATTCTCGATGATCCTCGCTGCATGTGCATCGACCGGATCAGACGACACGACAACAACGGCTGCAGCCGCCACAGAGACGACCGTCGCGTCGGATTCCGGCGGCGACGCAACAACCACTTCTGCGGCTGCGGAAACTACCACGACGGTTGACCCGAAGGCCGACTGGCCTGAAGAAATCCTGTTCGGGTTCATCCCATCGGAGAAGCAGGAGAAACTCGCCGACACGGTGCAGCCCTATATGGACTACCTGACCGAGAACGTTGGAATCACGTTCAACGGCATCATCACAGCCGATTACAACGGTCTCGTGGTCGCAATGGGTGCAGGCAACGCCGACCTTGGTGCATTTGGTCCGTTCGGCTACGTCCAAGCAAAGGAGCAGTACCCCGACATGGGCGTGCTGATCCAGTCAATCCGTTTCGGATCCGATCTGTATCACGGTCAGTGGTTCACGAATGATCCTTCGATCTGTGAGGACGAGCCGGTCGTCGGCGCTTACGAATGGGTCGATGGCGTGCCCACAATCAAGGCAGCCGACGATGTCGCTGCTCTCCAGGTCGGCTGGGCCTACAACGACGGCGTGCTGGGACCTGAGGTTCTAGAGGACGGCCGTGCGGTCGCACAGGGCCTCGTCTGCACTGCGCCACTCGAAGTAGCAAAGGGCAGGAGCATCGCGTTCACGAGCGCTACATCAACATCTGGCGGCGTGTTCCCCCAGCTTCAGCTCTTCAACGAAGGCATCGACATCGAGGAAGACCTCGAGTACTCGTACCTGACGTCACACGATGCAACCGTGTCGGCCGTCTACAACGGAGACTTCGACATTGGCTTGAGCTTCGATGATGCCCGCCGAACACTCCGCAAGGAGAAGACGGACGTCGGCGAAAAGGTGATCGTTTACAACATCACTGACGACATCCCGAACGATGTGGTCGCAGTACGAGGAGGGTTGCCTGAGAGCCTCCAGCTCGCGATCTTCGAAGCTACCAAGGCATATCTCGGCACAGAAGAAGGAGAAATCGTCTTCGACGAGATCTACGGCTGGACCGACATCCGTCTCGCACGAGATGAGGACTTCGACATAGTCCGCGAAGCGGCCGTGAAGCTCGGCGTCGCCGAAGAATAGGAACGCAGGCAGGGAGCTGGGCGTGACGTCCGGCTCCCTGTCCGTCCACCTCTTATGGGAATAATCGATTTCACAGACACCTCTGTCACCTATCCGGGGGGGCTCACTGCTCTCAAGGGCGTGACATTGAGCATCGAAAAAGGTGAGTTCGTCGTCATCGTCGGCCTCTCCGGCGCAGGGAAATCGACGATGCTCCGAGCAGTCAACGGCCTCGTCCCCGTTGCTGGATCTGTGGTGGTCGACGGACGCGAAGTCGTTGGCGCATCACGATCCGAGCTCAGATCCATCCGATCCGATGTCGGGATGATCTTCCAGACATTCAATCTTGTGAACCGCTCCACCGTCATCAACAACGCTCTCATGGGGCGTCTTGCACAGGTCCCGCGATGGCGCAGTTTCCTGGGTCTCTGGCCTGCCGATGACAAGGAGATCGCGCTCCGATCCCTAGAGCGGGTCGATATCGTCGAGAAGGCCTATGTACGTGCATCTGACCTCTCCGGCGGTCAGCAACAGCGAGTCGGTATCGCCCGTGCGCTGGCCCAGGAACCCAACATCATCCTCGCAGATGAGCCGGTCGCCTCGCTCGACCCTGTCACATCGCATCTCGTGATGCGTGATCTCCAGCGAATCAATGAGGATCTCGGCATCACAACCCTTATCAACCTCCACTTTCTCGATCTTGCCCGTCAATATGGGAAACGTCTCATAGGTCTCAACGATGGCCGAGTTGTCTTCGATGGCGACATTGCCGATGTCGATGACGAGGTCTTCCGAGGGATCTACGGTCGCGCGATCACGCCGGATGATCTCGTAGACAAATAGTGACGACGCTCGCCCCCGGCATCCAGACACGACCCGTCGAACCACCCCGAGCAGCCACGTACCTCCTGCCTCTTGGCATCGGCATCCTGGCAACAGGAATCGTCGGTCTCACTGGACCCGTCGGACCGTTGTGGGGCACCCTCGTTGGGCTCGTCACCTTTGGCGTGCTGGCGTGGACCAACATCACTCGCCGCTGGATCGATGCTCTCATTCTCGTGGTCGGAGGAATTGTCGGGCTTTCGTTCTTCGACAGTGTGCTGGCGGCCCGCACAGGAAAGATCGACTTCAAGATCGCTCTTCTCGCAGGTGTTGGTTGGCTCGTCTATGGAGCAGCCACGGGAATCGTGGTGTACCGCCACCGCTCCGAATATCGGGCCACCATCATTGGACTTCAGGCTCTCTCCTGGGGTGGCGGGGCAACACTTGCATTGTTCACCGCCACCGCAATGGGCGTGCTCGCGCCCCTGAACGCCCGCCAGATCAGCAACGGAGAGATCCAAGAGCTGACAATCGGGTTGTTTGTTGTTACCGGCCTGTCTGCCGCTGCAGTCGGTCTCGGAGCGAACCTCTCTTTCGCGACAAGGCTCGTCACCCTGTTCGCGACCGGCTTCGTCCTCGTCCTAACGGTAATGGCATACAACGAAATCCAATTCTCCACTGCAGCCATCGCGACTCAGCTGAGCCGTATCGGTGAAATCGCGGACGACTTCTGGCCACCTGTCTGGAAGTGGCGCAAGAGCCTCGGCCAGCCGGAGACTTTCAACATCATCGAGCCGTTCATCGAGACGTTCCAGATCGCGATCGTCGGTGCGACCATTGGGAATATTCTCGCGCTTCCGCTCGCGTTTTATGCGTCACGCATGACGGCCCCATCAAACATCGCCTACAGAGTCGCAAAGAGCTTCCTTAACGTGGTTCGCACGATTCCGGATCTCGTTTGGGGAATCTTCTTCGCGACTGCCGTTGGCTTCGGAAACCCATTTGCCGGGGCTCTCGCCATGATCATGTTCTCGCTCTCCATCATGGCCAAGCTCCTGTCCGAGACGGTCGACTCGATCGACATTGGGCCCCTCGAAGCTGGTCGGGCCGCGGGCGCATCGCATTCTGAGGTGATCCAGTACGCAGCGTTCCCCCAAGTGCGTCCGAACTACGTGGCGTATGCCCTCTATATCTTCGAATTGAACATCCGCGCATCCGTTGTGATCGGCTTCGTCGGGGCTGGCGGCATCGGTCGGCTTCTCAACGAGCGCCGTAACTTCTTCCAATGGGACCAGGTCATGGCGATCGTCATCGTCATCTTCGTTTCTGTTCTGCTGATCGAGTGGCTCTCGATCTGGGCCCGAAGGAAACTGGTATGACCGTCCCAGATCTTTCACCCAACGAGAAGATGGCTCAACTGCGGCCCAAGGAACCCATGGGACCCCGCATCACGCGCCTGGTTGTCACGATCCTCATCGTCGTACCGTTTATCTGGGCTGTAGTCGGACTCGAAATATCTCCGGAGCGCATCTATCGGGCACCGGCGGAAATCTGGGTGCTCCTCACGGGAATGTTCCCTCCCGATTTCGATGACTCAGGACGGATCGTCGCCAAACTGCTCGAATCCATCTACATCGCGTGGATCGGCACGGTCATGGGTGCGATCTTCTCCTTCCCTCTCAGCTTCATGGCCGCAACCAACGTCGCGCCCAGGTGGATGGCGATTCCAACAAGGGCAGCACTGAGCGCCATCAGAGCGTTCCCTGAGCTGATCCTTGCCGTGATCCTCATCGTCCCCTTCGGCCTTGGACCGTTCACCGGCGCGTTGGCGATCGGTCTTCACTCCATTGGCACGCTCGGCAAGCTGTCCTCTGAGGTCATCGAGGGCGTCGACGAGGGTCCGATCGAAGCTATCAGCTCGGCAGGTGGCACCCTAATGGAGCAGATGCGATTCGGTATTGTTCCCCAGGCCATGCCGACAATCGTCTCGTACTGGTTGTATCGGTTCGAGATCAACATCCGCGCCTCGGCCGTGCTCGGACTTGTGGGCGCCGGTGGCATCGGAGCCGAGATCGTCGGTCGGCTCTCATTCCGCGCTGACTGGCCGAAGGCCGGCGCAGCGTTGCTCGCGACCATCGCAGTCGTTCTCGTCGTCGACGCGATCTCGTCATCGATACGACGCAGGATCATCACTGGGCAGCCCTCAAGGAGCGTGTTGTCCAAGGGGATGATCGCGATCACGGGTGCAAGTCGGGCGCCAAGCACTGAGATCAAGAGCTGATGCACGCGTTCCGCTTGCGAACACGTGAAACGGCTGAAGCCATCGAGGATGAGATCCTTGCGCCGGGTGCCATGTTGTCGTCATCGTCACAGGGCCGCGCTATTCCCGAAGAACCCGATCATTGGCGTACGCCATTCGAGCGGGACCACGATCGGATACTGCATTCGAAGGCCTTCAGGCGCTTGAAGCACAAGACACAGGTGTTCATGAATCCTGAGGGCGACCACTTCGTGACCCGGATGACGCACACACTCCAGGTCACGCAGATCGGTAGCGCCATTGCGACCGCGTTGTCGCTCAATGTGGCCCTTGCCGAAGCGGTCTGCCTCGGCCATGACGTGGGTCACTCACCCTTCGGGCACACGGGTGAGGATGAACTGTCTGAGTTCGTTGAGGGCGAGTGGAGACATTCGGAGCAGTCAGTGAGAATCTTCGAGGTACTTGAGCCGTTGAATCTCACATTCGAGGTACTCGATGGCATCAGAACCCATCCCTGGAAAGTTGAACAGCGCGCTGTAACCCATGAAGGGGACATCGTGCGGTACGCGGATCGCATCGCATACCTGGCACATGACGCGCTCGACGCGCTGCGCGCCGAGATCCTTGATCCGTCTGAGTTCCCAGATGAAGTCCTGCGAGCTTTCGGTGAACCCGGACGTGACTGGATCCAAGCAATGGTGCAGTCTGTCATCGACGAGTCGTACCGACAGAACGAGATCGCCATGGAGTCCTCAAAGCTCGAGGCGATGCTCACGCTTCGCAGCTATATGTTCGAGAACGTATATCTACGGGCCTCTGCCGAAACACAGAGGAAGAGGGCGCAGCAGATCGTCCGCGATCTCGTCACCTACTACTTGGAGCATCATGACGAGATGCCAGAAACCTATCGCCACGACGAAGCCGACGATCTCACACAGGTCATCGACTACGTTGCTGGAATGACCGACCGATACGCGATCCGAACTCATGACGAACTCTTCCGACCGAAGCTCTTCTAATGGCACGGTTCAGCCGTTTGGCAACAGTCGTTCGCGAGATTCGCGTCGAGTCGCGCCACGACCATGTCACGATCGTGGCCGCAGGCATTGCCTTCTTTGCGGTGCTGGCGGTCCTCCCTGCCCTCTTCGTCGCCCTCGCGCTCTACGGACTGGTCACGGACCCAAGTGAAGCTGAGCGACAGATCGAAGCCATACTGGAGGTGTTTCCTGGTTCGGCGGCGGAGATCATCGGGATCCAGATGCGATCGATCGCGGGTGTCTCCCAGGCAAGTCTCAGCTTTGGATTCTTCGTGTCACTCGCATTGTTCGTTTGGACCGTCTCAAATGCAACCAGGGCCGTTGTACGTGGCGTCAAGATCGCCTACGA